>JAHCKU010000061.1 GCA_026125625.1 Burkholderiales bacterium
CCGTACAGGTAAAACGGTATGTCGAGCTTGCGCAGGTCGATCTTCTCGCCGCAGACGGTGGCCTTGCCGGGTTTGACCAGGTTGTTTTCGAGGTAGGTGTTGCGCAGGTACCAGGCGTAGAACGGGCCGGGCAGGTTGGTGGAGTCGCTGTTCCAGTACAGCAGGTCGAACGGCGGCGGCGTCTCGCCCTTCAGGTAGTTGCCGACCACGTAGTTCCAGACCAGATCGTTGGGCCGCAGAAAGCTGAAAGTGCTGGCCATGTCCTGCCCCTTCATCAGCCCGCCCTTGCCCATCTGCATCTCGCGGTAGCGCACCATCTGCTCGTCGATGAAGACGTCCAGGATGCCGGTGTCGGTGAAGTCGATCAGCGTGGTCAGCAAGGTGGCGGCCGAGACCGGCTTTTCGCCGCGCGCGGCCAGCACGGCCAGCCCCGTGGTCAGCATGGTGCCGCCGACGCAGAAGCCCAGCGCGTTGATCTGCTTGGCGCCACTGATGTCCTGCACGGTGGTGATGGCCTGGATGATGGCGTGCTCGATATAGTGGTCCCAGGTGGCGCCGGCCAGCGACTCGTCGGGGTTGCGCCAGCTGACCACGAAGGTGCGCATGCCCTGGCTGACGGCGTAGCGGATGAAGGAGTTGGTCGGCTGCAGGTCGAGGATGTAGAACTTGTTGATGCAGGGCGGCACCAGCAGGAAGGGCTTTTCATGCACCTTGTCGGTCAGCGGCTTGTATTCGATGAGCTGGAACAGATCGTTCTCGAACACCACCGCGCCTTCGGTGGTGGCCACGTTCTTGCCGACCTGGAACACGCTTTCGTCGGTCATCGACACATGGCCCTGCTTCATGTCCTGCAGCATGTTGGCCACACCCTTGGCCAGGCTGGCGCCATGGGTGTCGATGGCCAGGCGCTGGGCGTCGGGGTTGAAGGCCAGGAAGTTGCTGGGCGCGGCGGCGGCCATCCACTGCTCGACCGCGAAGCGCACGCGGTTTCTGGCCTTGGCATCGCCTTCCACCGCATCGGCCATGGCCAGCAGGGTACGGGCGTTGAGCAGGTACACGGCGGCCGTGAACGAGGCCAGCGGGTTGGACGCCCAGGCCTCGCCGGCAAAACGCTTGTCCTTGAGCGGCGGGTTGGCCTGCAGGGTCTGGTTCCACAGCTGGGCGGCCTCGGTCACGTAGTCCTGCTGCAGTTTGGCCAGCGCCTCGGGCGAGAACTTGAGCTGCGGCACGTCGATCGACGGCGCCTCGCCGGCGCCCTTGCCCAGGTCCATGTTCTGGAAATGCTGAAACGCCTTCATCCAGGTTTCGGCAAAACCCTGCCCGAATGCCGCGCCTACCATGCTCTCGGGGAATCCGGCGGACATCGCCTGCCAGGGGTTGTTGGACGGGTTCATGAAGTCTCCTTTGTGGTGGGGCGCCTGACCAAGCCTGCCGTCAGTATGCGTCAGGAACGTAACGCCACCCTGACACGCCGCCAATATACGCCGGCCATCGGCTGCGGGCCATGGTGTTCGGCAAAGCGCAGGCCTGGCCGGACGGGTACGCAGGGCCGCGTCACACGCGCCAGATGCAGGCCGCCATGCGCCCGCTGCCCCCCTGCGCGCGCTCGTCGCGCCGATAGGAGTGGTAGCGCGCTGGCTGGCTCACCGTGCACCATGGCAGGCTGCCGTCGTTGCCGTACACGCGCGTCACGCCCAGCGCCGCCAGCCGGCGCCGCGCCAGCGCCGGCAGATCGGCCAAGAACTTGCCGCCCGGCTGCGCGGCAAAACAGCGGTCGGCGCCGGCGTCGGTGCTCAAGAACACCGCGCGCACCTCGGGGCCGACCTCGAACGCCGTGGGGCCGATGCACGGTCCAAGCCAGGCCAGCACCTCGTTTGCTTCAATATTGATAGCTGCTGGTGCTTCCTGGACGGGCGCAAGAGGCTGAAAATGCTTGAGCACCTGTTCCAGCACGCCGCCCGCCAGCCCGCGCCAGCCGGCATGGGCGGCCGCCACCAGCGCGCCCTGCCGGTCGGTCAGGAGCACCGGCAGGCAGTCGGCCACCATGACGGTGCAGGCCAGGCCCGGCTGGTCGGTGACGGCCGCATCGGCGCTGGTGCCATCGCCGCAGTCGGGTGTCAGGGTCAGCACGTGGGTGCCGTGCACCTGGTGCATGAACACCGGCCGCGCGCCCAGGGCGGCGCGCAGGCGGGCCCGGTTGGCCGCCACCGCGGCCGTGGCGTCGCCCACATGCTCGCCCAGGTTCAGATGCGCCCAGGGCGGGTCGGACGCGCCGTCGGCGGCGCTTTGCCCACGCAGGGTGAACAGCGCCCGCACGCCGGGCGGCAGCGGCCAGTCGGGGATCAGCCAGGGGCCGGCGGCGGCGGGCAGACCGGCCGGCATCAGGCCTCGGCGTCGGGGCAGGCCGAAGGCTGGGCGTTCTGGAACGCCTGCAGCAGCATGCAGGCGTCGAACACGGCCATGGTGCGCGGCAGTCCGCTCAAGTCGCAGTCGAAGCGCCGGGCGTTGAAGATCTGCGGCACCAGGCAGCAGTCGGCCAGGCCGGGCGTATCACCGTGGCAGAACGCACCGGTACGCGCATCGCCGGCGAGCATCGCCTCCACCGCCTGCAGGCCGACGCCGATCCAGTGCCGGTACCAGGCGTTCTTCTGCTCTTCGCTGGCATCGAGCTCGCGCGTGAGGTACTGCAGCACGCGCAGGTTATTCACCGGGTGGATGTCGCAGGCGATCGCCTGCGCGATCGCACGCACGCGGGCGCGGTCGAGCGGCGCGGCCGGCAGCAGTGCCGGCTGCGGATGGCTCTCCTCGAGATACTCGATGATCGCCAGCGACTGGGTCAGCACCTGGCCCTGGTCCTCCAGCGGCGGCACCAGGCCGGCGGGATTGAGGCCCAGGTAGGCGGGCTGGCGGTGCTCGCCGCCGCCGCGCACCAGGTGCACCGGCACGGCCTCGTAGTCCAGGCCCTTGAGGTTCAGTGCGATGCGAACGCGATACGCGGCCGAACTGCGGAAGTAGGTGTAGAGCTTCACTTGCCTCAGCCCTTGCGCGCCGTCACCCGGTTCTCGATCGTGCCGAAGACGTTGCGGCCCTGGCGGTCGAACATCTCGATGCGGACGACGTCGCCGTCGCGCATGAAGGACGTGGCCGGCTTGCCCTGCTCGATGGTCTCGTAGGTGCGTACTTCGGCGAGGCAGCAGTAGCCGACGCCGCCGTGATCGATCGACGAGCCCCACAGGTCGCCCTGCTTGTTCGAGACCGTGCCCGAGCCGATGATCGAGCCCGCCTCGAGCTCGCGCGTCCTGGCGACGTGGGCGACGAGCTGGCCGAAGTCGAAGGTCATGTCGACGCCGGCCTCGGGCTTGCCGAAGAGCTTGCCGTTGAGGTGCACCACCAGCGGCAGGTGCACCTTGGCATCCCTCCAGGCTTCGCCGAGCTCGTCGGGCGTGACCGCGACCGGACTGAAGGCCGAGGCCGGCTTGCTCTGGAAGAAGCCGAAACCCTTGGCGAGCTCGTTGGGAATCAGATTGCGCAGCGACACATCGTTCACCAGCATCACCAGCCGGATCGCCTGCGCCGCCTCGGCGGGGGTGGCGCCCATCGGCACGTCGTCGGTGACCACCGCGACCTCGGCCTCGAAGTCGATGCCCCAGGCCTCGTCGGCCACCACCGCGTCGCACGGACCGATGAAGCTGTCCGAGCCGCCCTGGTACATGAGTGGATCGGTCCAGAAGGACGGTGGCATTTCCACGCCACGGGCGCGCCGCACCAGCTCGACGTGATTGACGTAGGCGGAGCCGTCGGCCCATTGGTATGCGCGCGGCAGCGGCGCATGGCAGCGGCTGGGATCGAAGTCGAAGGCATCGGCTGCGCGCCCGCTGTCGAGCAGAGCCGAGATCTGCGCCAGGCGCGGTGCTTTTGCCGGCCAGTCGTCGAGGACCGCCTGCAGCGTGGGCGCGACTTCGGATGCGGCCATGGCGCGCTTGAGGTCGCGGCTGACCACGATCAGCTTTCCGTCGCGACTGCCGGTTTTGAGCGAGGCGAGTTTCATCGGCGCAGATGGTACTCCTGCAAGGCAAGCATGCCGAGCCAGGGAAACTCTGCGCGAGTATCCCTAGACGTAAACCTCACAATTTGATAAGTTCCGCGATGCTGTGGTTCGTTCACGGGCAGGCCCCCCTAGCAGCTGGCCCGTGATCATCATCAGCCATAAGAACAGGGATCGGGAGAAGCAGTCCGATCCATCGGGCCGGCCCCCATCTGGCCCCTTTTACGGCTGTTGTTGCGCCCGGTGGCCGGGCCCGAGGAAGCCCGGCAGCATCGCTGCGAGGTCGAGTAATCCCCAACTACCTCGGAGAGCCGGTTGTCATGAGCCCGCGCGGTCCACCCCCCCGTGGCCGCGCGTTCTTCTTTCCCTGTCCTCCTTTCCTCCCAGACCGAGATAAGTTTCCACCACCCGCGGATCGTGTTCCAGCTCCCGCGCCGGACCCTCCAGCGCCATCGCTCCGGTCTCCAGGACGTAGCCGTAATCCGCGATCTGCAGGGCTGCACGTGCATTCTGCTCCACCAGCAGGATCGACACACCGTTATCCTTCAATTCCCGCACGATGCGGAAGATCTCGTGCACGATCAGCGGGGCCAGGCCGAGGCTGGGCTCATCCAGCATGAGCAGGCGCGGGCGCGCCATCAGCGCGCGTCCGAGCGCCAGCATCTGGCGCTCGCCCCCGGACAGGGTGGAGGCCTGCTGCCGGTGGCGCTCGCGCAGGCGCGGGAAGCGCTCGAATACCGCCTCCAGATCGGCGTGCGTAGCCGGGTCGCGCCGCCGATGGAAGGCGCCGAGCAGCAGGTTGTCATGCACGCTCATGCTGCCGAACAGTTCCCGCCGCTCGGCCACCAGTGACAGACCGCGCGCCACGCGCCGCTCGGTGGTGAGCTCGCGCACGTCCTCTCCGGCATAGCGCACGCCGCCGGTGCACGGCAGCAAGCCCATCAGGGCGCACAGCAGGGTGGTCTTGCCTGCACCGTTGGCGCCGATCACGCTGACCACGGTGCCAGGCGCCACGCGTAGCGACACCTCCTGCACCGCCCGCACCTTGCCGTAGGCGACGCTGACCAGGGAGGCTTCGAGCAGCGCGTCAGGCACCCAGGTAGGCCTCGATCACCACCGGATCATCGCGCACCGTGCGCGGCAGACCCTCGGCGAGCTTGACGCCGAAGTCCAGCACCACCACCCGGTCCACCAGGCCCATGACGAAGTCCATGTCATGCTCCACCAGCAGGATGCTCAATCCCTCGCCGCGCAGCTTCTCCAGCAGTCTCGCCAGCGCCTGTTTCTCCTGATAGCGCAGGCCGGCGGCCGGCTCGTCCAGCAGAAGCAGCGTCGGGTCGGCAGCCAGCGCGCGCGCCACCTCGACGATGCGCTGCATCCCCAGTGCCAGACTGCCTGCGGGCGTGTGCAGATGCTCGCCCAGCCCCACGCGTTCGATCTGGCGGGCGGCCTCGGCCAGCAGAAGCCGTTCCTCGGCGCGCTCCAGATGCAGCATGCCGCGCACAAAGCCGGCGCCGCCGCGCAGATGCCCGCCCAGCGCCACGTTCTCCAGCACGCTCATGCCCGGAACGAGCTTGACGTGCTGAAAGGTGCGTGCGATCCCCAGGCGGGCGATCCGGGCCGGCGGCAGCCCGGCCAGCGATTGCCCGCGAAAACGCACCTCGCCGCCGGACAGCGGCAGCATGCCGGTGATGAGATTGAAGGTGGTGCTCTTGCCGGCGCCGTTGGGACCGATCAGCCCGAGGATCTCGCCGGCTCGCTGCTCGAAGCTGACATCGTTGACCGCGATCAGTCCACCGAAGGTCTTGCGCGCCGCCCGTACTTCCAGCAGCACGCTGTCGGGAGCAGGCCGCGCGCGTGCGGCCGGCGCCGCAGCGGCGGCGATCATGCGCCGGTGTGGCCGCAGAGGCGTGATGCGAGCATCGATCCAGCCCCAGATCCCCTCGCGCGCACCGTGCAGCACGGCGATGAGCAGCACCCCGAACACCACGATCTCGAATTGCCCGCTGCTGCCCACCAGCTGCGGCAGAACGCTTTGCAGCAGCTGCTTGAGCACGGTGATCAGCGCGGCGCCCAGCAGCGCGCCCCATACGTAGCCGGCGCCGCCCACCACTGCCATGAACAGGTACTCGATGCCTACGTGCAGGCCGAACGGCGTGGGATTGACGAAGCGCTGGAAGTGCGCATACAGCCAGCCGGACAGTGCCGCCAGCAGCGCTGCATAGACGAACACCTTGACCTTGAGCGTTGCAGTATCCACGCCGAAGCTCTGCGCCATGCTCGCCGTGCTGCGTAGCGCACGGATGGCGCGCCCGCTGCGTGAATCGAGCAGCCATTGGATGGACAGCACGGCGGCGAGCACGCATAGCCAGATGGGATAGAAGAAGCTTTGCGCGCTGCGCAGCTCATGGCCTAACACCTGCAGCGGCGGTATGCCGGACATGCCGGTGAAACCGCCGAGGAACTCGAGGTTGCCGAACAGATAGAACAGCGCGAGGCCCCAGGCGATCGTGCCCAGCGGCAGAAAATGCCCGGACAGGCGGGTGGTGATCAGCCCGAGGACCAGGGCGAAGACCGCGGTGACCAGCAGCCCCAGCAGCAGCCCGATCCAGGGCGAGGCGTCGTGCGCGGTGGTGAGCCAGGCGGTGGCATAGGCACCCAGCCCGACGAAGGCGGCCTGCCCGAACGAGACCTGCCCGGCGATGCCGGTGAGCAGGACGATGCCCAGCACCACCAGCGCGTACAGGCCGATATAGTCGAGCAGCGTGGTCCAGTAGTCGGACAGCAGGGCCGGCGCGAACGCGAACAGGCCCGCCAGCAGCACGAGCAGCCCGCGCCTCATTCCTCTTCCTCGTCGTGATGCGTGCGCAGCGACAGCCACAGCAGCACCGGAATGATGAGCGTGAACACGATCACTTCCTTGAACGCGCTCGCGTAGAACGATGCGAACGATTCCAGCAGACCGACCAGCAGCGCGCCGGCGGCGGCGAGCGGATAGCTGATCAGGCCGCCGATGATGGCACCGACGAATCCCTTGAGACCGACCAGGAAGCCGGTGTCGTAATAGATCGTGGTGATGGGTGCGATGAGCACGCCCGAGAACACGCCGATGCTGGCGGCGAGCAGAAAGCTCGCCCTGCCGGCGAACACCGTGCTGATCCCGGACAGCCGCGCGCCGATGCGATTCACGGCCGTGGCCCGCAAGGCCTTGCCGTACAGGGTGCGATCGAAGAACAGATACAGCAGTGCCATCAGCACGACGCTGCACGCGTATACCCACAGGCTTTGGCCGCTGACCACCAGCGCGCCAGCGGTGAAGGAGGCATCGCTGAACGGCGCGGTGCGCACCCCTTCGGCGCCGAACAACAGCAGGCCCAGTCCGGACAGCGCGAAGTGCAAGGCCACCGACACGATCAGCAGCACCAGCACCGGCGCATCGGCGATGGGTTGATAGGCCACGCGATAGAGCAGGGGGCCCAGCGGCACCACCAGCGCACAGGTGAGCGCGATCTGCACCGGCCGCGCGGTCTGCTCGGTGGCCATGACGTAGACCAGCGCGGCGATGAGCAAGGGCACCGCGAGATTCCACGTTGCCGACTGAAGCGCGGCACGCGCGCGGCGCTGGCGCAGCAGTCCGGGCAGGTCGAACAGGAAAGCGAGGATTCCCAGCGCCAGAAGCAGCCAGATCGTGCCCGGCAGCTTGCCGGCTTCCAGGCTGGCCAGCGTGAGCGCGCCGTAGGCCAGGAACTCGCCCTGCGGCACGAAGATCACGCGCGTTACGGCGAACACCAGCACCAGGGCGAGTGCCATCAGCGCGTAGATGGCGCCGTTGGTCAGGCCGTCCTGTGTCAGGAACAAGGCGATGTCGAAGGACATCAGGATGGCCGCCGGCAGCGTGTCGCGCGTGCGCGCCGGCGGATCAAGGTATCAGCTTCCAGGTGCCGTTCTCGATGCGCACCATCACCACTGCGCGCTGGTCGAGGCCGGAGTGGTTCTGCGCGCTCATGTCGAACACGCCGTGCGCAGCGGCCAGGTCGCGCGTGTTCTCCAGCGCATCGCGCAGCGCCGCGCGAAATTCCGGCGTGCCCGGTCTGGCCTTTTTCAGCGCCGCCGGAACGGCATTGCGCAGCAGCACCATCGCATCCCAGGCGTGCGCACCGAACGTGGACACGCTGCCCGCACCGTAGGCTTTCTCGTAGGCGGTGACGTATTCCAACGCGCTCTTGCGTACGGGATGGGATGCGGGCAATCCGGCGGCGACCAGCACCGGTCCGGCCGGCAGCAGCGTGCCTTCGACGTCCTTGCCGCCCACGCGCAGGAAATCGGCGTTGGCCACGCCGTGCGTCTGATAGATCCGGCCTTTGAATCCCTTGTCCTTGAGCGCCTTCTGCGGCAGTGCCGCCGGGGTGCCGGAGCCGGCGATGAGGACTGCATCGGGACGCGCCGCGATCAGCTTGAGCACCTGCCCGGTGACGAACGTATCGGTGCGATTGTAGCGCTCGTTGCCCACCACGCTGATGCCTCTGGCGCGGGTGTGCGTGTCGAACTCCTTCCACCAGCCCTCGCCGTAGGCATCGGCGAAGCCGATGAAGCCGACGCGCTTCACGCCCGCCTTCACCATGTGCTCGGCGATCGCCTGCGCCATCTGCCCATCGCCCTGCGGCGTCTTGAATATCCAGCGGCGCTTGTCGTCCATTGGCTCGACGATGCGCGCCGAGGCCGCCATCGAGATCATCGGCGTGGATGCTTCGGCCGCGACGTCGATCATGGCGAGTGAATTGGGCGTGATGGTGGAGCCGATGATGGCGTCCACCTTGTCCTCGGAGACGAAGCGGCGCGCATTCTTCACTGCAGTTGTGGTGTCCGAGGCGTCGTCGAGAATGATGTAGGTGACCTTCTTGCCGGCGATGGTGGTCGGCAGTAGCGCGAAGGTGTTCTTCTCGGGAATGCCGAGCGAGGCCGCCGGCCCGCTGGCGGACACGCTCACGCCCACGCGGATCTGTGCCACTGCCTGCGTGGCGAGCATGCACAGTGCGACCGCTGCCATGCGGATAGCCAGTGAAGCCATGGTCTCCCCCTCTTGTTCTATCGGGATTCTAAGTCGTTCGGGCGGTGTCGCTCACCCCATGCAGAAAAATCTCGGCCACCACCTCGGCCATGTCGTCGTAGCTCATGCGGCCGTCCGGGCGCAGCCAGGTGAAGGTCCAGTTGATCATGCCGAACAGGATCATGGCCAGCGGTACCTCCAGCGCCCTGCCTTTCAGGCGCGGCTTCACAGCGGCAATGGCACGAGCGAACGCCTGCACCACGGCGCGCTCCTTCTCCAGCACCTGCTCGCGCCGCTGCGCCGCCAGGAATTTCACGTCCTGCACCAGCACCATGTGCTCCGCCTGGGCATGCCGGTAGGTCTGCATGAAGCGCGCGATCAGCGTTCTCAGATGCGCCTCGGGCGCCAGCCTGCAGGCGCGCACCTGCGCGACGATGTCGAGCAGCGTGCCCATGTAGCGGTCGGCAATGTCGAACAGGATCTGCTCCTTGTCGCGATAGTAGTGATAGAGCAGGGCCTTGGACACCCCGCACGCCTGCGCCAGCTGCGCCATGGACGCATGATGGTAGCCATGACGGGCGAACAGCTGCGCTGCCGACTGCAGGATGGTCGCGCGTTGCAGGTCGAAGGTGGCGGCTCGCGGTCGCGCCATCGCTCACCCCCGGTGCGCGGAAGTGTGGCCGGCGCCGGGTTCAGCGTTCGTCATAGCTGATCAACAGTGTGGGCGTGAGCGGATGCGCCTGGCAAGTGAGGATGTGGCCGGCGTCCAGGTCGCTGCGCTCCAGGCTGTAGTTCTTGTCCATGCGCACCTTGCCTTCCAGGAGCCTGGCGCGGCAGGTGCAGCACATGCCGCCCTTGCACGAATACGGCAGGTCGAGACCTATGCGCAGCGCGGCATCGAGGATGGAGCCATCGCCCAGCCGATACGCCACGCTGCGCCGCGTACCATCGGCGATCACCGTGATCAGCGCATGCGGTGCATCCTCCGGTTGTGCGCTGATCGTCGGTCCGCTGCCGGGCACGCCGAAGCGCTCCAGGTGAATGTGCGCCGCAGGCAGGCCGCATGCGCGCAACGCCGCCTCGACCTCGTCGAGCATGCCGCCGGGCCCGCATACGAAGGCTTCGTCGATGATCGCCACCGGCAGCAGCGTATCGGTGAATGTCTTGATCTTGGCTGCATCCAGCCTGCCATTGAACAGCTCGATGTCCTGATGCTCGCGGCTGAACAGGTTGTACAGCGTGAAGCGCGTCAGGTAGCGATCCTTGATGTCTTCGAGTGCTTCCTGGAACAGCACGTCGGACGAGCGCCGGTTGCCGTAGAGCAGGGTGAAGCGGCTGCGCGGCTCGCGCGCGAGCGTGGTGCGGATCAGCGACAGCAGCGGGGTAATGCCGCTGCCGGCGGCAAAGCCGGCGTAGTGCCTGGCCTGGGCTGCATTCAACGGCGTGTGAAAGCGCCCTTCGGGCGTGAGCACGTCGATGCGATCACCTGCTTGCAGGGCGTGTTGCGCCCAGGTCGAGAACACACCGCCCGCCACCTTCTTGATCGCCACGCGCAGCTCGCCGTCGTCCACGCCTGCGCAGATGGAGTAGCTGCGGCGCACTTCCTGTCCCTCCAGCGTGGTGCGCAGGGTGAGATGCTGGCCCTGGACGAAGGCGTACTGCACCGCCAGCTCGGCGGGAACGTCGAAGCACAGGCTGATCGCGTCCGCGGTTTCGTGCCGGACTTCGGCGATGCGCAGGCTGTGGAATCTGGGTGTCATGACGTCGAAGTCGGGCCTCGCCGGCGCGTGCTCAGATCGGCTTGAAATACTCGAACGGCTCGCCGCACGCCTCGCAGCGCCACAGGGCCTTGCAGGCAGTGGAGCCGAATTGCGCCAGGCGCGTGGTCTGATGCGAGCCGCAGCGCGGACATTCGAGCGCCCG
>JAHCKU010000062.1 GCA_026125625.1 Burkholderiales bacterium
CGGCTTGGTCACGCTCGCCCTGACGCAGTTGATGAATCTGGCCTTCATCTATCCTTTGCGTCACGCCGGACTGGCCTTGGCGATCGGACTGGGTGCCTGCGCCAACGCCGGGCTGCTCTACTGGAAGCTGCGCACACGTGGCATATTCCAGCCACAGCCCGGATGGACGCGTTTCGCCGTGCAGGTTGCCTTGGCGCTGGCGGCCATGGGGGGCACCTTGTGGCTGACCATGGGTTCGATCGACGGCTGGCTGGCCGGCGGTGGTGCCTGGCAGCGGGGGCTGCGCCTCACCTGGGTGGTGGCTCTGGGCGCGATCGCCTATTTCGCCGCCCTCGCGCTGGCAGGCGTGCGGCCGCGAGACTTCGTCAAACGGGTGCGGTAAGCAGCATGCTCGAAGCACCCGGGTCGCTGCTACAATGGCATGCCTTACAAACGGTTAGCTGTGCTCGGCGGAAACACGGCGGCCGCTCAGCGCCCGGCAACATGCTCGTCCTGCGTCATCCTCCTGTCCGCGCGAGCCATCCCGTCGCGCTCACGATCGGCAACTTCGACGGCGTCCATCTGGGACATCGCGCCATGATCGAGCGCGTGATCCAGGAGGCCCGGCGCAGGGCGATCAGGTCGTGCGTGATGACGTTCGAGCCGCATCCGCGCGAGTTCTTCGCCCCGGATCAGGCCCCCGCGCGTCTGACCTCGCTGCGGGAAAAGCTCGGCCTGCTGGCAAGTATCGGCGTCGACCAGGTGCTGGTATGCCGCTTCGATTTCGACTTTGCGCGCATCGATGCTCGCGCATTCATCGAGCGGCTGGTGGTTGGTGCCTTGAATGCGCGTTACGTCCTGGTCGGCGACGACTTTCGTTTCGGTGCACGCCGTCTTGGCGATTTCGATGCCTTGTCTGCTGCCGGTCGGACCCGCGGTTTCGATGTGGAGCGTATGCCCAGCGTCGAAGTCGATGGCATCCGGGTGTCGAGCACGCAGGTGCGAGAGCGTCTTGCAAGCGGCGATCTCGACGGCGCAGCGGCGTTGCTCGGCCGCGCCTACAGCATCAGCGGGCGCATCGTGCGCGGCGACCGCTTGGGGAGGGAGCTTGGATTTCCGACCGCCAACGTGCGCATGCAGCACAATCGTGCCCCGCTGATGGGCATCTTCGCGACGGAAGTGAGCGGGCTGAGTACGGGACGCCTCCCGGGCGCGGCCAGCCTGGGCGTGCGGCCCACGGTCAAAAGTGGCGCGGCGGCGGTGCTGGAAGTTCATCTGCTCGATTTCGACCAGGACATCTACGGCCGCCGCGTGGAAGTGCATTTCCTGCGCAAGTTGCGCGATGAGGAGAAGTACCCCGACCTCGCCGCGCTGACGGCGGCGATCCGGCGTGACGTGGAGAACACGCGCCGGTTTTTTCGCGAGCGCGCGCAACGCGCACGCTCGGTAGAGTGATGAGCGTTTCTCCCTGGAGTGCGGCCTGATGGCTGATTACAAGAACACGTTGAACCTGCCCGAAACGCCATTCCCGATGCGCGGGGATCTCGCCAAGCGTGAACCCGCATGGGTTGCCAAGTGGCAGGAGACCAAGCTCTACGAGCGCATCCGCAAGGCAGCGGCCGGCCGGCCCAAGTTCGTCCTGCACGATGGCCCGCCCTACGCCAACGGCGATATTCACATCGGCCACGCGGTGAACAAGATCCTCAAGGACATGGTGGTAAAGACCAGGACGCTGGCAGGGTACGACGCGCCCTACGTGCCGGGCTGGGATTGTCATGGCCTGCCGATCGAGCATCAGGTGGAGAAGCAGCACGGCAAGAACATCGAGCCGAATCAGTTCCGCAAGCTGTGTCGTGCCTTCGCCCAGAGCCAGATCGAGCGGCAGCGCAACGACTTCATCCGCCTGGGCGTGCTCGGCGACTGGTTCGATCCGTACCTGACCATGAATTACCACACCGAGGCCGACATCATCCGATCGCTCGGCCGGATCCAGCAGCGCGGCTACCTGTATCAGGGTGCCAAGCCGGTGCACTGGTGCGTGGATTGCCGATCGGCGCTGGCCGAGGCCGAGGTCGAGTACGAGGAGCGGGTATCGCCCGCGATCGACGTCGCCTTCGAGTTCGTCGACCCGCGCAAGCTGGCGCGCGTCTTCGGTTTCACTCATCTGCTCGAGCCGGCGTTTGCGGTGATCTGGACCACGACGCCATGGACCCTGCCGGCCAATCAGGCGGTGGCCGTGCATCCCGAGCTCCACTACAGCCTGGTGCGCACTGCAAGGGGGCTGCTGGTGCTGGCCGAGGCGTTGCGAGAGGCCAGTCTGCAGCGCTACGGCCTGACCGGCGAGGTGATCGCCACCGCGAGCGGCAAGGTCCTCGAAGGATTGATGCTGCGCCACCCTTTCTACGTCCGGGAGGTGCCGGTGATCGTCGGCGATCACGTAACCGTGGATGCCGGCACGGGCTTGGTGCACACGGCGCCGGCGCACGGTCTGGAGGACTACGCGGTCGGCTCCCGGTACAACCTGCCGACCGACAATCCGGTCGATGATACCGGCCGCTTCTACGACTGGGTCGAGATCGTCGCGGGCAAGAGCGTGTGGGATGCCAACCCGATCATCATCGATACGCTTGCGCACAACCAGCGCCTGCTCAAGGCGGACAAGCTGCAGCACAGCTACCCGCATTGCTGGCGGCACAAGACGCCGATCATCTTCCGCGCCACCCGCCAGTGGTTCATCGGCATGGAATCCAACCATGCGCCCGGCGGCGGCGCGCTGCTGCGCGAAGTGGCTATGCAGGCGGTGGCCGACACGCATTTCTTTCCGGCATGGGGCCGTGCCCGCCTGGATGCCATGATCCGCAACCGCCCGGACTGGTGCGTCTCGCGCCAGCGCAGCTGGGGTGTGCCGATGGCACTGTTCGTGCACAAGGACACCGGTGAGCTGCACCCGCGCACGCAGGCGCTGTTCGAGCAGGTGGCGCAACGCGTGGAGCAGGGCGGCATCGAGGCGTGGTTCAGCCTGAATGCCGAGGAACTGCTCGGCGAAGATGCGCAGCACTATCAGAAAGTGCCCGACACGCTCGACGTCTGGTTCGATTCGGGCACCACCCACGTGAGCGTGCTGCAACGGCGTGCAGAGCTGACCAAGCCGGCCGACCTCTATCTCGAGGGAAGCGACCAGCACCGCGGCTGGTTCCAGTCCTCGCTGTTGACCGGTTGCGCGATCGATGGCCGCGCGCCCTACAGGCAGCTGCTCACCCATGGCTTCGTGGTGGACGGGCAGGGCCGCAAGATGAGCAAGTCGGTCGGCAACGTGGTCGCGCCCCAGCAGGTTTCCGACACGCTCGGTGCCGACATCCTGCGGCTATGGGTGGCCTCCACCGACTACTCCGGCGAGATGTCCATCTCGCAGGAGATCCTCAAGCGCGTGGTGGAGACGTATCGACGCATCCGCAACACGTTGCGTTTTCTGCTCGCCAACGTCTCCGACTTCGACGTGCATCGCGACCTGCTGCCGGTGGAGCGCTGGCTCGAGCTGGATCGCTATGCGCTGGTGACGACGCAGCGCCTGCAGGAAGGCGTGATGCGCGATTTCACCCGCTACGAATTCCACCTGGCTGCACAGAAGCTGCACAACTACTGCTCGGAGTTCCTCGGTGCGTTCTATCTGGACATCCTCAAGGACCGGCTGTATACCGCTGCGGCGGACAGCACCGCACGCCGCTCCGCGCAGAGCGCGCTGCATCACATCACCCACTGCCTGCTGCGGCTGCTGGCGCCGGTGCTGAGCTTTACCGCCGAGGAGGCATGGGAGCAGTTCGGGCGCGACGACCGGGACAGCGTGTTCCTGCACACTGCGTATCTGCTGCCGGAAGTGGCCGACGGCGACGAGCTGGAGCGACGCTGGGCGCTAGTGCGTGAAGCCAGGGCGCAGGCGCAGAAGGAGCTCGAGCAGGTGCGCGTGAAAGGCGAGATCGGCTCCTCCCTGCAAGGGGAGGTCGTCGTGCGCGCCAGCGGGGCGACCTACGAGGCGTTGATGTCTCTCGGCAATGATTTGCGCTTCGTGTTCATCACCTCGGCGGCGGAAGTGGTCGGTGTCGATGATTCTGCCGACATTGGTGTGTCGGTGCGCCCGAGCGTGCACGAGAAGTGCGCTCGCTGCTGGCACTATCGCGCGGATGTGGGCGCGCAGCCGGATCATCCGCAGCTGTGTGGCCGGTGCGTGAGCAACCTGTACGGGGCCGGGGAGATACGTACCCATGCCTGATCCCGGCAGGCTGCGCTGGTGGCAGTGGCTGATCATGAGCGTTGCCGTCGTGTTCCTCGACCAGCTGACCAAATGGCTGATCCAGCAGACCATGTCTTTTGGGCAAACGGTCCCGGTGCTGCCTTTTTTCAACCTGGTCCTGGTCTACAACCCGGGTGCGGCGTTCAGCTTCCTGAGCACGGCTTCCGGCTGGCAACGCGAATTGTTCGTCGTCATCGGCCTGGGCGCCAGCGCCCTGATCGTGTACCTGCTCAGGCGCCATGCCGGTGATGCCCTGTTCTGCTTCGCGCTATCGTTGATCCTGGGCGGGGCGATCGGCAACGTGATCGATCGCCTTCTCCTCGGTGCAGTGGTGGATTTCCTCGACCTGCATCTGGGCGGCTATCATTGGCCGGCGTTCAACCTGGCCGACAGCGCGATTTCCGCCGGCGCCGTGCTCCTGATCTGGGATAGTTTCCGGCGGCCCCGGGTCGAACCAGCGAAGCTCTCCTGAACTCAAGGCTATGATCGTCACGCTAGCTCAACCCCGCGGTTTCTGTGCCGGCGTCGATCGCGCGATCGCGATCGTCGAGCAAGCCCTGTCCCGGCATGGGGCGCCAATCTATGTGCGTCACGAGGTGGTGCACAATCGCTACGTCGTCGATGATCTGCGCAGGAAAGGCGCGGTCTTCGTCGACCAGCTCGACCAGGTTCCTGCCGGGGCCACCGTCATCTTCAGCGCGCACGGCGTGTCGCAGGCGGTGCGCCAGGAGGCCCTGGAACGCGGCCTGCACGTGTACGACGCCACCTGCCCGCTGGTCACCAAGGTGCATTCCGAGGTCGCACGCATGCGCGACCAGGGGCGCGAGATCGTGATGATCGGGCATCGCGGACACCCCGAAGTGGAAGGCACCATGGGCCAGTCCAGCGGTGGCATCCATCTGGTCGAGACCGTGGATGACGTCGAGCGCCTGGTGGTGAGCAATCCGGCGCATCTGGCATACGTGACGCAGACCACGCTATCCGTCGATGACGCCGCCGCGATCGTCGCCGCGCTCAAGGCGCGCTTCCCGAGCATCCTCGGACCGAAGAAGGATGACATCTGCTACGCCACTCAGAATCGCCAGGATGCGGTCAAGGCGCTGGCGGCATGCAGCGACCTGGTGATCGTGGTCGGTTCGCGCAACAGCTCGAACACCAATCGCCTGCGCGAGGTGTCCGAGAAGATGGGCGTGGCCACCTACATGATCGACAACGTGGACGAACTGGATCCGCAGTGGCTCGTAGGCAGGTCGCGTATCGGCCTGACGGCCGGGGCGTCCGCCCCCGAGGTGCTGGTGCAGGCAGTGGTCGCCAGGCTCCGGAACCTGGGCGCGGAGGACGTGCGTGAGCTGGACGGCCTGATCGAGTCGGTGGTGTTTCCGCTACCCAAGGCGCTAGCCGGCTGAACTCGCTCATAGAGCAGAAAAAACATGGGCTGCCCGCGGGCAGCCCATGTTCGTTTATGACCGCTGCCTCATTTGATCAGCTCTCGCCAGGAGGTGCGGCGGGCGTCGATCGAGCCGCTGCCGATGGGAATGTCCACCGCCTGCTTGCTTCCCTTGGCGTCCGTGGCGATGGCCTTGATGGTTCCATCGGGTAGCTGGAATACCACCACGCCGACAGTGATGGCGTCACCCAGCTTCTGGCCTACGACCTGATTGGGGCTGGTGTTCACATACTGTCCGCTCTTGTAATCGAAGAAGTAGATCCAGCTCTCCCCACCGACCGAGCACGCTTCCATATTGGGAACGTTGGTCACTACTACCAAGGTGCCGAGGATGAGCTGTGGATCGATGTTGACACGCTCGCCCGGGGAGGCATTCCCTGGGTTGAAGTCGACGAACCAGCCGTCCGTGGTGTTCAGGTCGACGCTCTCGGTGCTGCCTTTGCGCGAGTTCGCGTTGATCACTTCGATCGTCTGCTGCACCAGGTCATCGCGCAGGTTGCCGTAGTCGCTACCCTTGTCCTTGAAGGTGTAGAAACTCTGCTGATAGGCATCCGTTGACGGCGGCGTCCAGGTCGAGGGATCGCTGAGATCGCTCACACCCAGGTAACGGCCGGTGCCGATGTGGATCATGCGGTGGTTGTCGACCAGGCTCAGTTCCGGCTTGGTGGTCACCGATTGCGGCCGTCCATTGCCGTCCACCAGGGTGGCGAGACGCTGAACGCCTGGTGTGCCGCTGGTCAGATCGAAGCGCCAGAAGTTGCCGGCGAGATCGCCGCCGTAGACATACTTGGCGGTGTTGTCGACGGCGAAATTGTCGGCCCAGGCGGCGATACGCCCCAGCCCGGAAGGGCTGGTGGTGCTCCCGGCACCCGTGCCGATCTTTTGCAGCACCGTACCGGACAGCGCATCCAGGACGTAGAGGTAGCCCCGTCCCGTCCCAGGAGAAACGTTGTTGTAGCCCGAGGTCACCAGGACCACCCACTTGCCGTCGGAGGCGCGCTTGGTGATGATGGGGTTGCCGTAGGTCAGGCCGAGGTCAGTGTCGTTGTTCGCGCACAGCGCAGCGTCGCTGCAGAACTCCCACAGCGCCTGGGGATCGTTCGGGACGGTCACGTCCAGCGCATAGTAGCCGCGCCCGCCGGAGTTCAGGCCGCCGACCAGGATGGTGCGCCAGCTCGAGCCATCGTAGACATCCATCACTTCCGGCGAGCCATCCAGATAGTAACGGTGCATGGAGGCATATTCCTTTTCCGCCAGCTTGTACAGCTCCGGCAGCAGCATGCGGGGAACATAGGCCCACATCTCAGCACCGCTATTCCCGTTGAAGGCGTGCAACATGCCGTCATTGGCAGCGATGTACAGCGCACCCTGCCGCGTCGCGTTGTCGAGCTGGAACTCGGCGTACGTTGGTTCGACGCCGTCCGCGAACGCCCACATCGGCCGGCGTACATACACTGGCTTGGCGTTCACGGTATCGCCCAGCACGTGCTCTCGCTCGCGATACAGTGCAGCTTCGTGCTGCGTCTGGCCGCGCAGGAAATTCACCATATTGGTTCCACTGTTGGCGCTGGCGAGCTCCGCTGCCGACAGATCCGGGCATTGAGTGAGCGCTGCGGGCGAGCACTTGTCTTTGAAATAAGCCTGCTCGGTAGCGTTCATGGAAGCGAACTTGAAAGGCGTCAGGACGCCGTTCGCATCGGGGAAGTAGATGGTTCGTGTATCGGTCGAATCGGACACCATCGCATCCAGACCAGCTTGCGCTGACCACGTGATGGTAGGTACCACTTCCCCGGTTGTGGTATCGATTGTCTGCGCCACCACCTCGCCTGACCACTCCACGGTGGTGTAAGTCGAGCTGAAGATGGCATTGTCCGTGGGTGTAATGTTCGGGCTGCTGGTGGCGGAAGCCGAAGCTGCACCTACCTCTGCTTCCAGGCTCAGCAGGGCATCCGACAGGCCTTTGGTGAGGGTTTTCGAATCCCGGGCGGAGTAGTAGATGCCGCGGCCGTTCACGGCAGCGTGCCAGAGATCGTCGATGGCGGTGAGGGTGTCGGCGGCGGGAAGCGGCCAGTTGCACTTGCTGGTGCTGCTGAAGGCGCAGCCGTTGTCGTTCGCCTTGATGCGGTAGAAGTCGTTCGCGCTGGTGGTGTTGGTTTCGTAGTCCGGGCGATAAGTCATCAATCCGTCCACGATGCCCAGTGTGAAGGTCGTCATGTGCTGCGCTTTGTTGAAATCCTTGGTCGTGGAGCGCACATCGTTCTTCGATACATCCGTTCCCAGGGCGCCGATCGAGCCATCAGGGCGCAAGTCGGTCTTGTAGTAGTACAGCGCGACGTCGGCCAGGGTATTGGACGCTCCGCTGATGCCGCCGTCGTAGGTGCCGTTGGAGCGGGCGGACCACTTCGGCTCAACCGTCGAATCGACATTGTCCTGATTGCCAATGGACCCGCCGCTGATGGTCTGACCGGCATTGCCGTTCCAGAAGCCGTCGGTGGTCAGCAGGGCGAAGTTGCGCTGGCAGGAATATTGGATCGGATCGTCGTTCATGCCCTGATTGATGCCGTCCGTCTTGCCCGCATAGTGACGGCCGACACGGGACAAGGCCTCGCGCAAGGGCGTGGAGGAGTTGGAGGTCTGCGCATAGAACTTGTCGTACCAGGCCTTCTTGTGATTCGGTTCGAACTTGTCCAGCTTCAGGTACTTCGAGGACGAGACCGGCTTGCCGGGATTGATGGTGACCAGGCCCACGCGATAGCGATCGTCCAGCGGCAGGAACGCGCGCCCTGCGGCGGATTTCATCATCTGCATGCGCGTGCGATAGTAGGCGTACCAGTTCGAGAAGTTGGTCAGTTCCTCGGCGTAGGTGCAGGTCGCCCCGGCACAGTCGGTGCGCGTGGCAGCCTTGGGATAGCTGGTCACCGAGGAGATGATGTCCACCCGCTTGAACTGCCCGTAGCGCGGGTACTTGTGACTCGAATCGTATTTCGCTTGGCAGTTCGGCCCGCTGCCGCCGCTCACCTTGCCGGTGTTGTTCGCGTTGGCGGCCGTGGTGCACCACCGCACCGGTGCGGGATGGATAAACGCACCGGTGGGCGTGGTGTAGAGCTCGCAGGTGGTCAGGTTGACGTCGCTGCAATGCTCCCTGGGCAGGATGGTGTAGTAGAACGGTGCACCGTACTTGGTCTTTGCGACCGGGAAGGTCGAGCTCGGATAGGTCTCGGTGCCGCTCGGATTGCTGCCGTGGTTGTTGGCGGTATTGACCGGGTAGTAGAAGTTGACCGTCGTCGTGGTGGCCAGCGTCGCAGTGGTGCTGTATCCGTTGCGCCGGCAATTGCTCGGATAGTTCGAGGCGGTCGCCGCGTTGTTCGACGACTGCTTGCAATAGACCATTTCCGGATACTGCGTGGTTATCGCGATCTTTGTCGAACTGGTGAAGGCATCCACCAGGACGTTGTTGGGATTGGTCTGCGACGGCATGCTGGTGCCATCGAAATTGGCCGCGGGTGTATAGGTGATTTCCGGATTGTAATAGACGCCATTGTTCTGATTGGCATAGTAAGGCGGGTCGCCTTCCTGGCAGTTGGTGCTGCTGCCCGAGCGCGTCTTGCACGTCAAGGAGTCGTTGACGTGATCCGGCAGATAGGTCCATCCCATGCTGCCGGAATCATCGAGGATGAACATCAGATTCGGCAAGGCAGCCGATGACGATCCGGTTGCCAGCGGCACGTTGGAGATGTCGGTCGTCGCGCCCGCACAGTACAGGGGAAATGCAGCCAGTCCCAGCACGAGGCAGGCGGAGGACCAGGCATTGGGACGGGATTGATTGCGTCTTTTCATGTCCATCTCCTGATGGTCGAAATCGATGTTCACTCGTTGATATGGCATGGAATCAGTTGCTGATCGCGACCATGGCCTGCACGTAGCTCGCGGTATTGCGCGGTCCCTGGCTGCGTGCAGTGATGCGGTAATACACCTGTGGTGTCCCGGCGAAGGCATACGAGCCCACACCCATGCTGCCCCCGGCCCCGGCCGCTCCACCGCCGGTCTTTGCGCACTGGTTCGGCACCACACCATCATTGCTCCCGTTATAGGGAGTGTTTGGCTGGGTGCACATGCGGTGGATGACATAGGACACGGCGTTGCCGGTGGCATCCGCAGCGCCGTCGTTCAGGGCCACGATGCAGCTTTCGTTGTCCGCCAGCAGGTCTTCCCAGGTTTTGGGATCGGTCCAGTCCGGCTCCTTCGCCGGTCGCGACGAGCAGTAGCCTTTGGCGTAGTTGTTGTTGGTCAACCCGCCGCTGGCCGCGTTATTGATCAGCCACTGATGAGCCGCCTGCAGTCCGGCTTCGGCCGAGTTCATCGAGGCCTGCTTGAAGCCGAGATTGCCTGCCACCATGGTGCCGGTGTCGATCGAGCGGACCATGCCGATGCCGGCCAGGGTCATGGCGACCAGCACGATCAGCGCGATGAACAGCACCAGTCCGCGCTGCCTGCGGGGCAGCGGCCGGTAGGAACGATGTCGGAGACGGGAGCGCATCAGATCTGCATCCAGATGAGGTTACGAAGCGGAACCGTGGTTTCAAACACGCGATAGCGGTAGCATTGCCAGTTGTCGTCCGCGGATACGTCCAGCTCACCACCTGCCCAAGAAGGGAATGCGGTGGTGATGTCGCAGGCGCCACCTTCCACCAGCGGCTTCTCCGCCTGTGTGCTGCGCGCCACCACCGCCAGGCGCACCGCCAGCACTTGCCGCCAGCCGTCGGCGTCGACCGGCGCGTCGTTGGAATAGCCGTCCACGATGCCGTCATTGGGCGTGCCGCCACCGCTGCCATCGTCCTTGCCGTACTCGGCTTTGAGCTGGACGATCTGCTCGGCCACCACGGTGGTGTCGAGCGCACCTAGCAGGCGCTGGAGCACGAGCTGGTTATTCTCGATGCGGTACTGGTTGCGCTGCGGCCCCCGACCCAGGTTGTAGAGCGTGGCCGCGGTGCTGTAGGCGATGCCCAGGCCGCCGGGCTTGTTGTAGCGTGCCGTCATGCCATTACCTTCGGTATCGGCGTAGGTGCCGGTGTCATGGAAGATGCGATTCTTCTCGCCCGGTACATCCGGCGTCTTGGTGACTTCCGCGAGTGCGCACTCCTGCCCAGGCTCGGCGGCAATGATCACATCGCCTGGCTCGAAGCCGTAGCGGTTGTCCACCTTGTAGACATCCGCCGGTGTTGCCATGGCGATCTCGATCGTGGCCGGGTCGGAGAGCAGATTC
>JAHCKU010000063.1 GCA_026125625.1 Burkholderiales bacterium
GGTGTGCCGGTCAGCCCGCGCAACATCTTCCCGTCCAACATCCAGGGCCTGCCCACCTGGTACGAAGTACGCGTGTGCGAAGCCGGCTATCTGGGACGCCGCGGCGGCGTCGACCTGCTGGTGGCGATGAACCCGCAGACCTGGGACAGGGACGTGGCCGAGATCGAGCCCGGCGGCTACCTGTTCTACGACAGCAGCAAGCCACTGCCGAAATCGAAGTTCCGCGACGACGTGCACGTGATCGGCATGCCGCTCACCGAGATCTGCAACGCAACCTACGACGATCCGCGCCAGCGCCAGCTGTTCAAGAACATCATCTACGTCGGCGCGCTGTCTGCCCTGCTCGGCATTGACCTGGACGAGGTCGAGAAGCTGATCGGGGAGCAGTACAAGGGCAAGGAGCGGCTGCTCGAGCCCAACATCCAGGCGCTGCATCTGGGCAGCGATTACGCCCGCGCACATCTGCCGCGCATCAACCTGGCGGTGCACCGCGCCAACGCCGTGGGGGAGCGCATCTTCCTGGAAGGCAACAGTGCCGCTGCGCTCGGCGCCGTATACGGTGGTGCGACGGTGGCGGCGTGGTATCCGATCACGCCCTCCTCCTCGCTCGCCGAGGCCTTCGCGCGCCATTGCCGCAAGTTCCGGCACGACCCCGACACGGGCAAAGCGCGCTACGCGATCGTGCAGGCCGAGGACGAGCTCGCCTCCATCGGCATGGTGATCGGCGCGGCCTGGAACGGCGCGCGCGCCTTCACCGCCACGTCCGGCCCGGGCATCTCGCTGATGCAGGAGTTCATCGGGCTGGCCTACTTCGCCGAGATCCCGGCGGTGATCTTCAACGTGCAGCGCGGCGGCCCCTCGACCGGCATGCCCACGCGCACGCAGCAGGCCGACATCCTGACCTGCGCCTACGCCTCGCACGGCGACACCAAGCACGTGCTGCTGCTTCCCGAGGATCCCAGGGAATGTTTCGAGATGGGTGCGCAGGCCTTCGATCTGGCCGACCGCCTGCAGACACCGATCTTCGTGATGCTCGATCTCGACATCGGCATGAACGAGCGGCTGTGCGAGCCGCTCGCGTGGGACGACGCGCATCGCTACGATCGCGGCAAGGTCATGACCTACGAAGCGCTGCAGGCCGGCAAGGACTTCGGGCGCTACCTGGACGTCGATGGCGACGGCATCGCCTATCGCACCTATCCCGGCACTCACCCTACACGCGGCGCCTACTTCACCCGTGGCACTACCAAGGACCGCTATGCGCGCTACAGCGAGGCGGGACCGGATTACGTCGACAACATGCAGCGCCTGCTGCGCAAGTTCGAGACCGCCAAGGAGCTGGTACCGGCACCGCGCCTGCGTCCGGCCAGATACACCACCCGCACCGGGGTGATCTACTACGGATCGACCAGCCCGGCGATGCACGAAGCGCTCGACCAGCTGGAAGCGCAGGGCCTGCACCTGGATGCGCTGCGTGTGCGTGCCTTCCCGTTCAGCGACGACATCAGCGAATTCATCGCCGAGCACGATCAGGTATTCGTCGTCGAGCAGAACCGCGACGCACAGCTGCGCATGCTGCTGGTGAACGAGTCGGTGATCGATCCCGCGCGCCTGATTCCGATCCTGCACTACGACGGCACGCCGATCACCGCACGCTTCATCGCCGGCGAGATCGGGCAGCACATGAAGGCGATGAATGTCGCACCCCTGCGCAAGGTGGTGCAGTGATGCCCCGCATCCAAATTCTCACGAGCCTCCGAATTCTCGCAGGCATCTGAACACTCGCAGCCGAACCCATGACCTATCTCGCCAAACCCAAGCTCCACCATCCCGGTCTGGACAAGAACACCCTGGGCTACACGCGCCGCGACTACGAAGGTGCGATCTCCACGCTGTGCGCCGGCTGCGGCCACGACTCCATCAGTGCGGCGATCATCCAGGCCTGTTTCGAGCTCGAGCTGCCGCCGCATCGCATCGCCAAACTCTCCGGCATCGGCTGCTCGTCGAAGACGCCCACCTACTTCCTCGGCAGCTCGCACGGATTCAACAGCGTGCACGGACGCATGCCCTCGGTACTGACCGGTGCCAACCTGGCCAACCGCGACCTCATCTACCTGGGTGTGTCCGGCGACGGTGACTCGGCCTCGATCGGCTTCGGCCAGTTCGCGCACAGCCTGCGGCGCGGGGTGAACATGGTCTACATCGTCGAGAACAACGGCGTGTACGGGCTGACCAAGGGGCAGTTCTCGGCCACTGCGGACAAGGGCTCGAAGAGCAAGAAGGGCGCGATCAACGCCGATGCGCCCATCGATCTGGTGGCCATGGCGCTGCAACTGGGCGCCAGCTTCGTCGCGCGCGGGTTTTCGGGCGACAAGACCCAGCTGGTACCGCTGATCAAGGCGGCCCTGCTGCATCCGGGCGCGGCTTTCCTGGATGTGCTCAGCCCCTGTGTGGCGTTCAACAATCACCCCGGCTCGACCAAGAGCTACGACTACGTGCGCGAGCACAACGAGGCGGTGAACTACCTCGATTTCATCACCCCGCGCAGCGAGATCACCGCGCAGTATCCTCCCGGCAGCGTGGAAGAGGTGATGCAGCATGACGGCAGCGTGGTGCGCCTGCGCAAGCTGCATGCGGACTACGATCCGCACGATCGCATCGCAGCCATGAGCTATCTGCAGCAGCACCAGATCGCGGGAGAAGTGGTCACCGGCCTGCTCTACGTCGATCCGCAACCGGACGAGCTGCACGCACATCTGAACACGGTGGACATGCCGTTCAATCAGCTTGCCGAGAGCGAGCTATGCCCGGGTTCGGCGGCACTGCAGAAATTCAACGCCGCGCTGCGCTGAAGCACCTGCGCCTCCTCGTCGTTGCGGTTGAAGCAAAGCCCCGTCGTATTGCTGGGTCCCGGCTTGCGCCGGGACGACGGAAGTAACCACACCGCGACCCGATGCGTATCGCCGCTGCCATCCTGCTGACATTGGGCTTGATGTTCGGGCCCGGCTACTATGTGTTTCACCACTACTTCAACGGCCGCGCGGCGGTCAGCGTCGAACTGCACGAACGCGCGCAGCGCTGGACCTTGCCCGACGGCACCATCCAGCGTTTCGCGGGGCGGCTGGCCTACCGTCCGGTGAGCCTGGACCTGCATCCGGAGCGCAACCTCGCGCTGATCGTACTGACCTTCGACATGGCGCCGGAAGCGGCGGCGGACGCCGCCGACAACGTCTATCTGGCGACGCTGTTCGATCTCGATCAGCCTGTCCTGCAGCAGGAGATCCGGATCACGGCCGCCCCGGGCAGGCAGGCGCGCGTGGTGCTGCCACCGGTCACGGTGCGATCGCCGTTCCAACATCTGTTCGTGCTCGAGGAATTGGCCGCACCGCGCCCGGTGGAGCACGTCACGCTCAGCGTGCGGCTCGATGCCGAGCCGTACTTGCGGCAGCTCGTCAGCGTGGGCGCCGGCCTGCTGCTCGCCGGCGCCGCCCTGCTCGTCTACGACCGATTCGGGACACGGCGTCGACGACGCTGAGATCGATCTCAAGAGTTGACGCAGGCCGGCCGCTATACTTCCCCATTGGTTGGGGAGAATCCTCCGATGCGCGCACTTTCCCGCTCGACACTATCGCTGGTCGTGACCGCCGTGGTCGCCGCACTCGCCGCGCCTGCAGTCGACGCCACACCGCACGAGGCGGCGTCGCAAGCCGAAGCAACCAAGGTCGATGCTGCGCCTGCATCGGCGCGTAAAGCGTCAGGCAAGGCGAAAGCCGGGAATCTCGTGGCGGTGTTCGAACAGGAAGGCGATGCATCGGCCGCGGTACCGATGAGCCATGCCGACGCCCTGCTGGCGCTGGAACAGGATCTGTCACTCAAGGTCGGCAAGTATCTGCGCCCGGAGGACTACCCGCTCGATGCCCGGCGCTCGCGCTGGACCGGTACGGCAATGGTGGAAGTGCTGGTCAGCGGCGATGGCGCCATCCATGACGTATCACTTGCACGCAGCAGCGGATTCAGCATTCTGGACGATCAGGCACTGCGCATCGTGCGCCGCGTGCCCAAGCTGTTCGTGCCCTTTCAATTGCGCGGCGGCGGCGAGCACCGCGCCACCGTGCCGATCGGTTTCTACTTGAAGTAACCGGCCGGACTGCTCGAACCGCGGACTCAATCCAGTACTACGATCTCGACCCTGCGGTTGGTTTCATCTTCGGGCGATTCGGGCAGCTTCAGTCGATCCTCGCCGAAACCCTGCACTTCGAAGCGACCGGCATCGGCCTTGAAGCGCTGCACCAGGTAATCACGCACGGCGGTGGCGCGTCGGATCGAAAGGAGCCGGTTTGCCTCGGCCGTGCCTACTGCGTCGGTGTGTCCGTAGATGCCGATGCGCCGCTGCGCGAGGGCGGGCGACATCAGAATGCGACCCAGCTCGTCGAGCTGGCCGGCACCATCGGCACGGATGCTCGCCTGGGCAAAGTCGAACAGGATGTTCAGGTCGATACGCCCGTCACCGGCAAGAGCTTCGGCGATGACACCGGCGCTGGCCTGGTCGGGCTGCGCCGCTGGTGCATCCGGCAATGCGCACTGCGCCAGCGGCGGCGCCGGTGAGGGCTCGCGCACCAGATCGAACGTCGTGCAGCCCTGCGGCCCCTTGACCCGCCCCTCGAAGCGCCGGCCCTCGGCATCCACACTCCCGTCGAACGACACCACCCTGTAGCCGCTCGGGCGTTGCAGCCATTTTCCGCCTTTCAACAGCAGGCGGCCGCTGGCCGGGTCGTAGCTGCCATCCATGGTGAAGCATCCGGTGGGGACTCTCGGGTTGCGCGGGTCGGCATAGAAATGAAACAGCGCGCGGGTGCTCGTGGGCGTCGCCTCGGCGATGGTGAGTGTCAGGCCGGTCAGACCTTGTGCGCAGGTGTAGGTGCCCACCCATTCTCCCAGCACGGTGCGTGCATCGTCCGGACCCGACTGGGCGATGACCCCTGCATGACAAAGCCATAGTGTCGGGATGGAGAGCCACATCAGGACAGTACGGAGCATGATCACCTTCATCGTGCAGGTCCCCACGGCTCGGGGCGTGGGCGGAGTCGAAGAATATCCATGAGCAGTTCGCATCGCAAATCACACACGGCGCTCGCCGATGTGCTCCGCGCCGCCTTCGAGCGACCATGCGGTCGAGCAGGTTATACAGAAAGTGCAACTGCACGCACGCCGCACACAGGATCAACCCGATCAGTGTCGGCCAATATAGCAGCAGTACCACGCCGGCCGCGGCAAACACGATGCTGGCAAGTCCTTAGTCGAACTATCCAGCAGACTCCGTCCGAGTCGCCTCCCCCCAGCAACTTCAACTAGTCGGACGGCACGAAGCGCATCTTACGTGTTTACGTGAATAGCCAAGGTTGCCTGGTTTTGCGTTTGACCTCGAATGCCTTGATCTCGTCGACATGCTGCAGCGTCAGGCCGATGTCATCCAGCCCGTTCAGCAGGCAATGGCGGCGAAAGGCATCCACTTCGAAGGGGAAGACCTGGCTGCCGTCCGGGTAGGCAACCGTCTGGGAATCGAGGTCGACGACTAGGCGAAAGCCCGTGAATGCCATCACGTCATGGAACAGCCTGTCCACCTGCGCCTCGGACAACACTATCGGCAGCAGGCCGGTCTTGAAGCAGTTATTGTAGAAGATGTCCGCATAGCTCGGCGCGATGAGTACGCGAAAACCGTAGTCGCCCAGCGCCCAGGGGGCATGCTCGCGCGACGACCCGCAGCCGAAATTCTTGCGCGCCAGCAGTACGTTCGCACCAATATAGCGCGGCTCGTTGAGCACGAAGTCCGGGTTAAGCAGGCGCTTCGAATTGTCCATGCTCGGCTCGCCGCGATCCATGTAACGCCATGCATCGAACAGATTCACGCCGAAGCCCGAGCGCTTGATCGACTTCAGGAACTGCTTCGGAATGATCATCATCATGGAATTTCCCAATGTCGAAGCGGCAAAAACCTATCGAAGCTGCCCCGAGCACCATGCGGTAGTCCCGACGCAAATGGCCGCTGTCAATTCGCTCCGGGTTTATGCGGTGGAAGGCTATACCGGGACATGACGGCTAATAGGTCGGGGGGAGCGCGCTGGAGCACCTTGTCATATTTTTATGGACGCCGTATCAGGTAGAAGAAGCTCGGATCGCCCGACAGTAGTTGATGCAATTGGTATTTCTAAACTGAGCCACCGTTCTTATTAAGAGAAGAAATTAATCATGCCGAAGAAGTTTGTGAACCCGTCGGGTTTGAAACAAATTGGAACCTATTCACATGTCGTTTTGGCCCCGACCGGGAGCAGCCTTGCATTCATCAGCGGTCAGGTCGCCATCGATTCACAGGGTAACATCGTGGGTAAAGGGGATATCGAGGCACAGGCCGTCCAGGTATTCGAGAACATCAAGCTCGCCTTGGGAGGCGTTGGGGCGACCTTCGATGACATCGTGAAGTTCACTATCTACGTAGTCGGCCTCACTCAGGAACGGCGTAAGGCCGTTATGGACGTGCGTGGCCGTTACATTAACAACTCGTATCCGCCAGCGGCCACCATGGTTGGCGTAGAGGCGCTCGTGCAGACCGAATTTCTGGTCGAAATTGAAGCGACTGTTGCGATTACCAACTAGGCCAAAAAGTATTTGATTGGAGAGAGAACGAGATGGCGTTAAGCGTGACGCGCCAGCGCTGCGGCCAGCGACTGCGCCCACGTCGTCCCACGTGATGCGAGCGGCCGTCGGTTGTGCTCGGCCATTTTCTTCTCCTCCCTCCTCGCTTGACACCCGCACCTGCTGCGCTCACGATCTTTTGCGCCACGGAACAGTAGCACGGCACGCAAGCGAGTGTAGCTTTTACGACCTGATCTTCGAAGAAAGAATGAGGGAGGGAACGTCATGAACGGATGGATCGCAGCATTCGCACTGATCGGAACGGTGGGCATGGCCACGATGGGAAGCGCGCACGGCCAGATCGCGAAAGACGTTCCGGGCAAGAGTCCGTGGGGGCCGGACGACGAGATCGGCACGCTGAACATGATGAGCGACGCCTCACGGCTCGAGGTGCTCAAGCAGATCGTCGGCGGCAAGGTGTACGACCTCGGCGTGGAGCTGTTCGTCGGCATGCCGTTCTGCTGCGGGCCGTTCGGCGATCCGACCTTCCAGATCTTCATGACCCACAACCCGAGTCGGAATAGTGACCAGGAACTGCTGTCCTACTCGGGCGACGGCATCTCCATGTATACCCACAGCGGCACGCACATCGACGCACTCAATCACTTCGGGCTGCACGGCAAGATCTGGAATGGCGTGAGCGCGGACGATGCCCTGACCACGCGCGGATGGACGAAGTCGGGCGTGGACAAGTATCCGCCCATCGTCGCACGCGGCGTGATGATCGACGTGGCGAAGGCGAAGGGGGTCAAGCATCTGCCCAGCTCTTACACGATCACTCCGGCCGATCTGCAGGACGCTTTGAAGAAGCAGGGCTCGGCGCTCAAGCCGGGAGACGTGGTCCTGATCCGCACCGGGTTGATGACGCTGTGGCCCGATCAGGAGAAGTATCGCCTGCTCGATCAGGCCGGCATCGGCCTGGAAGCGGCGCAATGGCTGGTCGAATCGCAGCAGGCGATGCTGCTCGGATCGGACAGCCTCGGCGTGGAGAGCTTCCCCTCGAAGCACCCGGAGAACTTCGTGCCGGTGCACTCGTATCTGCTTACCGAGCGCGGCGTGTCGATGCTCGAAGCCGTGTGGCTGGAGGATCTTTCCAAGGACGGCGTATACGAGTTTCTGTTCATCGCATCGCCACTGAAGTTTCGCGGCGGGACGGCTTCGCCGCTGCGGCCGATCGCGATTCCGATCAAGGGATAGAAAGCGGCCGCTCCGGCAGACGGAACGTGCGCTTCAGCGCCGCCGCCCGACCTTCGGTCGGCGGGGTCGCGCGCGCGCCGTCTGCTCCTGCCGCGGCAGCGGCAGCGCGGTCTGATACTTGACCTGCTTGAGGGCGAAGCTGGACTTGATGTTGCCCACGCCCGGAATGCGCGACAGCACGTCGAGGATGAAGCGCTCCAGCGCCTGCAGGTCCGGCACCACCACCCGCAGCAGGTAGTCGGACTCGCCCGTCATCAGGTAGCACTCCATCACTTCCGGCCGATCGCGGATGGCTTTCTCGAACACGTCCAGCGCGCGCTCGACCTGCTTCTCCAGCGCGACCTGAATGAACACACTCACCGTCAGTCCGACGCGGCGCGGATCGAGCAGCGAGACATAGCGGCTGATGTAGCCGGCCTCCTCCAGCACACGCACGCGCGCCAGGCAGGGCGAGGGGGACAGGCCCACGGCGCGGGCCAGATCGACGTTGGACAGACGGGCATCCTCCTGCAACAGGGCCAGGATTCTCCAGTCGAGCGCGTCGAGCACATCGTTCAGCATATCGTTCCATTTACAGGGTGTCTAACAGCATTTTGTGCCGACTGTACTGATTTTCGCAAGCCCGGACGGAACCACGTGCTCCCGAATCGGTAGTAGCATCCTGCCCTTGACCGCGCCGCATCGCTGGCGCTCCATCACCAGACCCATCGACATCCGATTCGCTGAACACCATGACCGATCTTTCCGACATCGTCTCCAGCGGCCACTGGGCCGTGCTCCCCCCCGACCTCGATCCAATCGAAACGCGCGAGTGGCTCGATGCGCTGCAAGCGGTGGTGGAAGCCGAAGGCCCCGAGCGTGCGCAGTTCCTGCTGCGCAAGCTGCTCGACCGTGCGCGGGCCCTGCGCGTGCCGCTGCCGCCGGTGCTCAACACGCCCTACTGCAACACCATCCCGCTGGCCGACCAGCCGCAGTACCCGGGCAATCTCGAGGTCGAGAGCCGCATCATCGCCCTGGTGCGCTGGAACGCGCTGGCCATGGTGGTGCACGCCAACAAGATCGCCGCGGAGCTCGGCGGTCACATCGCCACCTATGCCTCGGTCGCCGAGCTGTTCGAAGTCGGCTTCAATCATTTCTTCCGCGCCGGACAGCAGGGCGATCTGGTGTACTTCCAGCCGCATGCCGCGCCCGGCGTGTACGCGCGGGCCTATCTCGAGGGCCGGCTGAGCGAGGAGCAGCTGCACAACTACCGCCAGGAGACCGGCGGCAAGGGTCTGTCCTCCTACTGCCATCCCTGGCTCATGCCGGAGTTTTGGCAGTTCCCCACCGGCTCGATGGGCCTGGGGCCGATCACCGCCATCTATCAGGCGCGCTTCATGCGCTATCTGGAGAACCGCGGCATCCTGCAGACCAGCGGCCGCAAGGTGTGGGATTTCGTCGGCGACGGCGAGATGGACGAGCCGGAATCGCTCGCAGCGTTGTCGCTGGCGGCGCGCGAAGGCCTGGACAATCTCATCTTCGTGGTCAACTGCAACCTGCAGCGCCTGGACGGTCCGGTGCGCGGCAACGGTCAGATCATTCAGGAGCTCGAGGGGCTGTTCGCCGGCGCAGGCTGGAACGTGATCAAGGTGCTGTGGGGTTCGGACTGGGATCCGTTGTTTGCGCGCGATCACGACAACGTCATCCTGCGGCGCCTGCACGAGACGGTCGACGGTGAGTTTCAGAAGTACGCGGCCACCGACGGCCGCTTCAATCGCGAACACTTCTTCAACAAGTACCCCGAGCTGCAGCAGGTGGTCGCGCACCTGTCGGATGAGGACATCGACAGGCTCAAGCGCGGTGGCCACGACGCGGTGAAGATCTACGCCGCCTACGACGCGGCGGTCAGGCATACCGGCCAGCCGACGGTGATCCTGGCGCAGACCAAGAAGGGCTACGGCATGGGTCATTGGGGGCAGGGCAAAATGACGGCGCACCAGCAGAAGAAGCTGGAAGACGATGCGCTGCTGGCTTTCCGCGATCGCTTCGCGGTGCCGCTGTCCAACGAGGACGTGCTGGCACTGCGCCTGCACAAGCCGGCGGAAGACAGCCCTGAGATGAAGTACCTGCATCAGCGCCGGCAGGCGCTGAGCGGCTATCTGCCGGCGCGCGCCGGCAAGGCGGAAGCACTGCCGGTGCCGAAGCTGGAGAGCCTGACCAAGTATCTCGAGGGCACGCACGGGCGCGAGCAATCCACCACCATGGTGTTCGTGCAGCTGCTGGCGCAGTGGCTGAAGGATGCCGCCATCGGCAAGCGCATCGTGCCCATCGTCGCCGACGAGGCGCGCACCTTCGGCATGCAGGCCCTGTTTCGCCAGGTCGCGATCTACTCGTCCACGGGACAGGTGTACGAACCCGAGGACAAGGACGAGCTGCTCTACTACAAGGAAGCCAAGGACGGCCAGATCCTGGAGGAAGGCATCACCGAGGCCGGCGCCATTTCGTCGTGGATCGCCGCGGCCACCTCGTACTCCTCGCACGGCGTGCCGATGCTGCCGTTCTACATCTTCTACTCGTGCTTCGGCTTCCAGCGCGTGGGCGACCTCATCGCCTGCGCCGCCGACAGCCGCGCGCGCGGCTTCCTGATGGGCGCCACGGCCGGGCGCACCACGCTGTCGGGCGAGGGCCTGCAGCACCAGGACGGCACGAGCCACCTCGCCGCCAGCACGCTGCCCACCTGCCGCGCCTACGACCCGGCCTACGGCTACGAGCTGCTGGCCCTCGTCGCGCACGGCACGAAGCGCCTGCTCGAAGACCAGGCCGACGAGTTCTATTACGTCACCGTGATGAACGAGAACCACGCGCAGCTGCCCTGGCCCGAGGGCGTGAGCGTGGACGACATCGTGAGCGGCCTGTATCGCCTGCCCGCTTGCGCGCCGGCGCAGCCGCAGGTGCGGCTGGTGGGCTCGGGCAGCATCCTGCACGAGGCGGTGGCCGCCGCCGGGCTGCTGCGCGAGCGCCACGGCATCGCCGCCGAGGTCTGGAGCGCGACCAGCTTCACCGAGCTGGC
>JAHCKU010000064.1 GCA_026125625.1 Burkholderiales bacterium
GTAAGTTACAACGCACTGGAAGTCACCACTACGCGTTACAGCACTGCTAACACCCCAAACCAGACACGAATAGAGCGCAAGAACAGTCAGGGTCAGACAGCGTGGGTCAAAGATACCCAGAACAACCAGATCACCTACAGCTACGATCCGTTCGGCAATCTCACCCAGACTGTCGATGCGCTGGGTAATGTCACCACCCTGACCTACGACCTGCGCGGGCGCAAGACCGGCATGGTCGATCGCGACATGGGCAGCTGGAGCTATGCCTATAACGCGCTGGGTGAACTGATCCGTCAGACCGACGCCAAGGCACAGGTCACCACCATGACCTATGACAAGCTCGGGCGCATGACGCAGCGCAACGAACCCGACCTCATCAGCAACTGGTACTACGACACCCGCTTCGGTGGCGCGGCCTGTGCCAAGGGCATCGGCAAGCTATGCGAGGCGCGAGCCGATAACGGCTACCGACGCGTCATGACCTATGACACCTTGGGACGGACCTACGAGGTTGCAACCTATATCGACAACCCCAGTACGCCTTACAAGACACGGGTCACCTACGACGCTAACGGCCGGGTGGAAAAGCATGTCTACCCTACCGGTTACGCGGTCAAGTACAACTACAACGCCCTCGGCTACCTGACTGAAGTGCGGCGCAGCCACAGCAGCGATGTGCTGCTCTGGCGCGTGGATGCGATGAATGCCGAGGGGCAGATCACGCAGCAGACGCATGGCAACAATGTCGTTACCAACCATAACTACGATCTGACGAGCGGGCGACTGCTGTCCACTACGGCCGGCGCGGCCAACGGCGTGCAGAACATGACCTATGCCTACGACACGCTGGGCAATCTCAAGCAGCGCCAGGACGGCAATTTCAGCCAGGTCGAGAATTTCCAGTACGACGCGCTCAACCGCCTGACGGCCTGGCAGATCGCCGGCAGCGGCATCTCGGGCACGATCTCCAAGACTGTCTCTTACAACGCGCTGGGCAACATTCTGACCAAGTCAGGGGTGGGCACCTACACGTACAACGCGAGCGGAGCCACGAGCATTCGGCCACACGCGGTAGCCAGCATCACCGGCACGGTCAACGGCGTGGTCAACCCCACCTTCACCTACGACGCCAACGGCAACATGACATCCGGTGCCGGGCGCACCTACACCTATACCAGCTATAACCAGGTCAGCCAGATCACCAGCGGCGGAAATGTCGTCAGCTTCAGCTTCGATGTCGATCATCAGCGCGTCAAGGAAGTTGGCCCCAACGACACCACTATCTTCGTGATGGCCGAAGGCGTGCACTACGAGAAGAAGATCGTCGGCAGCTCGGTCACCGACATGCACTTCATCCGGGCCTATGGCATGACCGTGGCGCTCTATAGCATGCGGAGCGGAACTGTACAGACGCGCTACTTCCATCTCGACCACCTGGGCTCCATCCGCGTGATCACCCGGGAGACCAGGGCAGTGTTGGAGCGCTTGTCTTATGACCCATGGGGCAAACGGCGCTTCGCGGACGGTAACGACGATCCGGGCAATACCATCAGCAGTGCCGTGACCGATCGTGGCTTCACCCAGCACGAGCACCTGGACGAGGTAGGTCTGATCCACATGAACGGGCGGGTGTACGACCCGCTTCTGGGCCGGTTCATCAGCCCCGACCCGTTCATCGAAAGCGCGGGCAGCCTGCAGGACTTCAATCGCTATTCGTACGTCAACAACAATCCGCTCGCCTATACAGATCCTAGCGGGTATATCAAACTAAAGAAGATAAAGAGGTGGTTGAAAAGGGCTGCACGCTCGTTCAAGCAAAACTGGAAGGAAGTATGGAGCGAGCCCAACTTTCGCATGATCGCCGGAATTGCGATCGGATCCATTGTCGGGATGGCGAACTTTGGTGAATGGGGCTATGGCCTACTCGGGGGCACGGAGCTACACGTAGGGCATGCGTTCGTAGGTGGATTTGCGGGAGGCTTGGTCAGCTCGGCAGGGGATCTGAAAGCAGCGGTACAAGGTGGTGTAACTGCTGCGCTGTTCTATGGAGCGGGCGAGCTAGGCAAACTTACCGGCAGTCTCGCCGTTCGCGCCGCCGCGCACGCTGCCGTTGGCTGCGCAAGCTTGGCAGCCAGCGGGGGAAGCTGCGGGGCTGGAGCCGCTGCCGCGGCGTTCGCGGTGTTGGCAGGCCCAGAACTAGGGGAATGGGGGAAGGCCGGAAATCTGGTTCGCAACGCCGTCGTAGGCGGGACTGCGTCCGTCATTGCAGGCGGAAAGTTTGCCAATGGGGCTTTTACTGCGGCATACGGTTATCTCTTCAACGAACTCAATCATCCCAAGGAACCTGTTGAGCTGCGAGTAGGTAATCAAGTTCATGATGGCTTTGCTGAAGTATTGAGGCAGGAGTTTGGCGCCCAGAATGTCCGTGCTGAGTGTCCAGTCGCAGGTGGTAGATGCGATGTGGTTATGTTTGAAAAATACGCACTTGAGTTGAAGTCAGCCACCTATCAGTTGTCAGTCGATCCTTCAAGATACGCCGATGTCATCAATAAAATGAATAATGTATATCTGCCTGGGCTAGGTGTTGGAGTTCGTGCAGGCGACTTTAGAGATTTTTTCCCCAAAGGCCAGGTAGATTTGATACTTGATACTTCTCGTGGTATCTCACATATTCGATACTTTGCCGATCCGGCCGGCAGAAATACGGGGATAGTCTTTTACCGGCTGCAAACGACATCACCAACCCAGCACTGAGAATCGCAGTGGTCACATCAGGACTTGTAAGACGTTTAGGGGCTGCACTGGATACCGCATTGCCAAGGATTTCGGCCATTTGGGACGAATTCACTAGGGCAGGCTTCTGTGCTTGGTATGTGGAAATCGATGAGCGACTGAATATAATTCCTGACGCTGCCAAGGCCGAAGAACTTGAGAGTTTGCAAGCATTGTGTAGAGCGGCACTCTGCAGCTTTCAACTCAAGGATTCGGCTCGCACGGATGTGTTGCTATCCACCCATCGTCAATCTAGCGATTTCAATCTGGCAAGACAGGTGGCGGCTGTTACGCGGTCACGGACTATCGAGGCGCTAAGCTTAGAACGCCAACGATATAAAAATATCGCGCCGGCCGATCACAACTTGCCGAGTATGGTAGCTTTCGCTATTTCTCAGGTCAGCAATGCGGCAACAAATCAAGGGTTTTCATGTGGACCGTTGGACGATGGAGCAATTAAGACAACCAAGCCTATTGGTCATTCCTCAGTCCTAATCGCCCGATTGGGTGAGTTGCCTTCTGTTGGTAGGCAGACGCGCCTCTCCGGAATTACCTTTGAGACGTCTATTGACGTATCCAAATCTCAATATAGTGCAAGCGTCCCCAGGAACTCTCAATTTCTACCATTGCATGTTACTGCAATGGTACCGGGAGTTTCTTGCTATCTAGACTGGGGATTTGTAAGTGGAGCTGGGAAGCGAGAGAGCTCTAACTACGTTGCCTATGAACCTTATGTTGCTGGATTGCAATCTTCAGTCGATCCGTTTCTCTATCTTGCCTTGGCAGTAGATTCTATGTTTGCAATGGTTAAATTAATTGAAGAACCACTCCATAGAGCTCTAACGGCGTCAGGTCTCTAGGTGGTGATGTAAGGCCAAGTCGTGACTTGACCTAAATATGCATTACCTACCTTTCCCTCCGCGCCATAACCCGCGCCAGAGCCGACTCCAGCATCTGCGGCGAACATGGCTTGGGCAGCACGTCCACCTTGAGCTGCGCGGCGTTGCTCAATTGCGCCGCGTAACCGGTCATCAGAACGACGTGCAGTCCGGGATAGTCGCGCATCGCCTCACGCGCCAGCGTGAGGCCGTCCATCGTTCCCGGCATGACGATGTCGCTCAGCACCACATCGAACTCCTGCGGGTTGCGCCGGATGATCTCCCACGCCCGATCGGCGGATGACGCGTGCCGCACCTTGCAGCCGAGTGACTCGAGGATCGGCTTGGTGGCATCGGCCAGCGCCTGGTTGTCCTCCACCAGCAGCACGGAGCAATCGAGCGATCGGCTCGTGCTCGGCTCCTTCGCCACCGGCACCGAGTCGGTGTGGTCCACGGCGCGCAGATAGATATGCACCGTGGTGCCAGCGCCAGGCTTGCTCTCGATGCGTGCCGTGCCGCCCGCTTGCATACACAGTGCATACACCTGGCTCAGCCCCAGACCGGTCCCCTTCCCTGGCTCCTTGGTGGTGAAGAACGGCTCGAACACTTTCTCCAGCAAGTCCGCCGCGATGCCGTCGCCGGTGTCGCTCACGCTCACCACCACGAACTCGCCCGCGAGGTCACGCACCTCGCGCGGCGCGGCGTTGCGCGCAGTAATGGTCAGACGTCCGCCATTGGGCATGGCGTCCTTGGCGTTGACCGCGAGATTGATGATGGCGAGTTGCAGCTCGGAAGGATCCACCTCCACTGCCTTGACGTCCGGCGCCACTTCCCCTGCGACTTCGATGCCGCGCCCCAGCGCGGGCTTGATCATGGCCAGCAGCAGCGGAAAGTTGTCCTGGAGGCGAACCACTTCCGGCCGCAACGCCTGGCGCCGCGAGAAGGACAGCAGTTGCCGGGTGAGATTCTCGCCCGAGGCGATGGCGCGGCCGATGGCGGCAACCTGCGGGCTGTCGCTGAGCTGCGGCTGCAGGCGCTTGAGCAGATACAGATTGTTGCTCACCACCATGAGCAGATTGTTGAAGTCGTGCGCCACGCCGCCGGTCAGACGCCCCATGGCCTCGAGCTTCTGCGATTGACGCAGCGCCTCCTCGGCACGCAGGCGCTGCTCGGTTTCGTCCTTGAGCTGCTGCGCAACCTCGAACTCGCGGCGCACGCGCCGCAGGGCGACGAAGGACACGTATGCGAGCCCCAGCGAGGTGGGAAAGGCGAACATGGCCAGCAACCCGACTTCCTCGTACCAGTTGGACAGCACCACCTTCCGGTCGAGGCCACCGGCAACATATACGGGATAGTCGCGCAGCTTCCTGAAGCTCACCAGCCGCTCGCGGCCGTCCACCGAGGAGACGACGTCGACGTCACCCTCGGTTGCGCCCGCTGCAACGCGCTGCATCATGAGACTCGAGGGCGGCAATTGCACCACGCTCTGCTGCGGAATCGGCCAGCGCGCGATGATCGCGCCGTCGGCCCGGAACAGCATCAGCACCAGGCCGGGTTCGCTTTTCGCGAGCTCGGCATAGAACTCGGCGAAATGCGAGGGATACATGGACACCGAGACCACGCCGGCGAACTTTCCATCGGGACCTTCGCGCCTGCGTGCGACATCGAAGAACGGCTCTCCGGTGATACGGCTGATCAGGCGCCGCGAGAAGAACCACTCGTCCTGATTGTGCAGGTGGTACTGAAAATACTCGCGATCCGAGACGTCGACTTCACGCGGCGCCGGGTAGAAGCGGTTGGAAACCAGGATCCGTCCGTGCGTGTCCCACACCGAGATCGACTGGATCTGTGCGATGCCTTCGGATGCACGCTTGAGCTGCTCGTGCAGCGCACGCTCCTTGCGCGCGATCACCGCGTTGCTGTCGTTGCCGAGCGCATCGAGAACCTGCCGGGTGATGACCTGATTGGTTTCGATGACGCGTGCGGCATGCTCCTGGCCGATGCGCACGGAACGATCCACGCGTACCCGTGCCTCGGCGAAGGCGTTGCGATACCCGGACCAGGCAGCGAACAGGAACGAAGCAGTGGGCAGCACCAGAGCGGCGATGATGCCCAGCTGCAGCCAGCGCACCACTGCCAGCCGGCCCTGCCCTCCTGGCACCTCCGCTGCCTCGTCGGAAGCCGTCGGCCGGCGTCCACGCGCTGCTCGCTGCATCATCGGTCCATCTTGCCCACGCCACATCGTCCAGCGCCTGCTCTTGTCGTTCACGAATCATGCCACGTCGGGAACGAGCTGAGCCCGTTGCGACGTGCCGACGCCATCGGCTCGCGCGGAAGCCGCATACCAGCGGCGTTCTTGACGGATGCTACACCTGATCTCTTGTACAGAGCGTAACCGCCACTGGTTAGTTCGTCTGGCCCGTCTGCGCCGTACTGTAGGTGCGTGCATCTTCGAGAATCATGTCTGCGCCCTTCTCTGCGACCATGACGGTCGCAGCGTTGGTGTTGCCCGACACCACGCTCGGCATGACGGAAGCGTCCACCACACGCAGACCGGCCAGGCCGCGCACGCGCAACCGCACGTCCACCACCGACAATGGATCCTGGCCCATGCGGCAGGTCGAAGTGGGGTGATAGACGGTGCTGCCGACCTCACGCGCATAGTCCAGCCAGTCCTCGTCGGAACGCACGCGCTCGCCCGGCGCATGCTCGGCCAGAACGAACGGCTTCATGGCGGCGCCCGACATGATCTGGCGTACCAGCTTCAGACCGGCGATCGCGGTGCGCTGGTCATCGGGTGTGTTGAGATAGTTGTAGCGGATCGCAGGCGGCTCACCAGGATCGGCCGAACGGATGCGCACGCTGCCGCGGGACTGCGGTCGCAACGGCGACATGGACGCGGTGAAGCCCGAGAACGGATGCAGCGTGGTGCCCATCCTGTCGGTGCTGAAGTTGATGAAATACAGCTGGACGTCCGGACGCGGCAGCTGCGCGTGCGTGCGCACGAAGGCGCCGGCATAACCGGCGCTGACCGTGAGCGGGCCGCGACGCAGCAAGACGTAGCGCAGCCCCATGCCGATACGGCCGAACAGGGTGGCCATGTCATCATTCACCGTCAGCGGCCGGGTGCACTTCCATACGGTGCGCACGTAGAAGTGATCCTGCAGTCCGCCGCCCACACCCGGAACATCGCGCACCACGCCGATACCATGCGACTCCAGCAGGGCGCGCGGCCCGACGCCGGAGAGCTGCAGCAGCTGCGGAGAGTTGAACGCACCTGCGCTCAGCAGCACTTCACGATGGGCATTGGCGCTGTGCACCTGATCACCGATGCGATACTCCACTCCGGCTGCACGCAGCCCGTGGAAGCGGATGCGGGTGGTGAGCGCATTGGTGCGCAGATGCAGATTGTCGCGTCGCAGTGCCGGCTTGAGATAGGCGACCGCGCAGCTCGCGCGCCGGCCCCGCCAGGAGGTGGTGTGATAGTAGCCTGCGCCTTCTTGCAGGGCACCGTTGAAGTCGTCGTTGCGCGCGATGCCCAACTCGCCGGCAGCAGCGATGAAGGCATCGCACAATGGGTGCTTGTCCGGCAGCTCGCTGACTGCGAGCGGTCCGTCCGTACCCTGATATTCGCTCTCGCGCCGTACGCGCTTCTCCGACTTGATGAAGTACGGCAGGACCTCGTCGTAGCTCCAGCCGGCGTTGCCTTGACGTGCCCAGGTGTCGAAATCCTCGCGCTGGCCGCGAATGTGCACCAGGCCGTTGATGGAACTGCAGCCGCCAAGCACTTTGCCGCGCGGAGAGAACACGCGCCGCCCGTTCAGCTCGGGCTCGGGTTCGGACTGATACATCCAGTTCACGCTCGGCATGGCGAACAGCTTGCCGTAGCCGAGCGGAACGTGGATCCAGGGATTGGTGTCACGCGGCCCGGCCTCCAGCAGCAGCACCTTGAAACGGCCGTCGGCGCTCAGGCGGTTGGCCAGCACGCAGCCGGCGGAGCCGGCGCCAATAATGATGTAGTCGTAGTCCATGCAGCGAGAAACCAGGGCTGGGCAGCGCGCGCCACGATCGATTCGTTGTTCGCGGCCGGCGCGGGCGCAATGATAGCCGGCCGCCGGCAGGTACGGCGGCGGGATGATGAAATTCTCGCCATGCTGGCGCCGGCCTGCCTGGGACAAAAAGCACTCCGGAGCAGGCTTCCCCGGCGCGACGAGATCAAGCCTCCACGTCGTTCCGGCGAAAGCTGGAACCCAGGGCGTAAAAGCCTGCCTATGTCGCGCTGCCTGCTATTTCCTGGGCCCCGGCCTGCGCCGGGGCGACGAAAGGGATCAAGTCTCCCGTCGTTCCGGCGAAAGCCGGAACCCAGGATGTAAAAGCCTGCCCATGTCGCGCTGCCTGCTACTTCCTGGGCCCCGGCCTGCGCCGGGGCGACGAAAGGGGTGTTGCAGGTCATGCGCCGGAGCGACGAAAGGCATTGTTGCAGGCCCTTCGCTGGAGCGACGACGTTTGTGGTTCAGGCAGCGCTGGCCAGGGCAAGCTCGCGCGTCACGCCGGCTGCCTGCAATGCCTCACGCAGCCGCTCGATCTCCGCCGCCGGAAGCTTGACCAGCGGCGGGCGCACATAGGCTTGCCCGGTGCGTCCGAGCAGCACCAGCGCCTCCTTCATGCGATTGTGCATGTCGAGGAAGGGCTGGGCATAGAACGCCTGCGCAAGCGGATAGATGCGATCGTTGATCGCCTGGGCACGCCGCAGATCCTGCGCCTTCACCGCCCGGAACAGCGCCACCTGCAGATCGACGATCACGCTGCCGGCGCCGGACAGCAGGCCGTTCGCGCCCAGGGCCAGAGATGCCATCAACCAGGCGCTGTGAGTGGTGAGGACGTTCACCGGACGTGCCAGATTCTGGAAGGTACGGATGTGCTTCTCGTGCAGCATGGCGTCGTTCGACCAGTCCTTGATCGCCCGGATGGTGGGGACGGTATCGAACAGGCGCAGCAGCGTATCGAACGGATAACCCAGGCCGGAGGCCATCGGATACTGGAAGCAGATCAGCGGCAGATCGGTAGCATCCGCGATGCGGGCGAAATGCGCCAGCGCCATCTCCGGACGCAGCTGTCCGCCCATCGCCATGCTGTTGGGAGGAAACACCAGCAGCGCTGATGCACCCTGGCGTTGCGCCATGGCGGCAATGCGCGCGGCCTCGATGCTGCCATCGGCATAGACGCCGTTGATCACCGGCACGCGATCGCCGACCTCGTCCAGGGCGTCGGCCAGGATACACTCCTGTTCTGCGAAGGTGCAGGCGTGCACCTCGGATGCGTGTCCGTTCACGGTCACGGCGCTCACGCCCGGCACCAGCGCGCATTCACGCACGTGCTTGCGCGTGGCATCGCGGTCGATGGCAAGGTCCGCATCGAGCATCAGCAGCGTGGCCGGTATGACGCCCTGGGGCGTGAAGTCGGCAAAGCGTGTCATGGCGGACTCCTGTCGATTCGGCGAATGCTGCACGTCAGTGTGCCCTAAATCGACGGCGCTCGCCGCCACATTGCGGAGATCATCGGAGCATCACCGGTTCGACCGGGGATCGGCATTTCAGCGCTTCCGAGCACCGCTTGTCGTCGCGATGTCCCGACATCCGGCTACGATACAACCCGAATCCGAAATACCGCCGACGGCCACCATTGGAGTTTTATGGAACACAGCATTCCCCTGATCACCACCATCGCCGCCGGCTTCGGCATTGCCCTGATCCTTGGCTTCGTCGCCGAGCGCCTCAAGCTGCCGGCGCTGCTCGGATATCTGATCGCCGGGATCATCCTTGGCCCGTCGACCCCGGGTTTCGTCGCCGATACGCACATCGCCTCGCAGCTGTCGGAGATCGGCGTGATGCTGCTGATGTTCGGGGTCGGCCTGCATTTTTCCCTGAGCGATCTGCTTGCCGTACGCCGCATCGCCATCCCCGGTGCGGTGGTGCAGATGGGCCTCGCCACCGCGCTGGGCATGCTCGTCGCCCACTGGTGGGGCTGGAACTGGGGGACCGGACTGATCTTCGGCCTGTCGCTGTCGTGTGCCAGCACGGTGGTGCTGCTCAAGGCCCTCGAATCACGCGGCATCCTCGAGACCATGAACGGACGGATTGCCGTCGGCTGGCTGGTGGTCGAGGATCTCGCCACGGTGCTGGTGCTGGTGCTGCTGCCCCCGCTGGCGGGCGTGCTCGGCAGTCCGGCGGCAGGTCAGACCGCCGCCCAGGCCGCATCGCTGTGGACCACCATCGGCTGGACGCTGCTGCAGATTTCCGCCTTCGTGGCATTGATGCTCATCGTCGGCCGGCGCGCGCTGCCCTGGCTGCTATGGCAGGTGGCGCGCACCGGATCACGCGAGCTGTTCACCCTGTCGGTCATCGCATCGGCAATCGGTATCGCCTTCGGCGCGGCGGAGCTGTTCAGCGTCTCGTTCGCCCTGGGCGCTTTCTTCGCCGGCACGGTGATGCGCGAGTCCGAGCTCAGCCATCGCGCAGCAGAGGAATCGCTCCCTCTGCGTGACGCCTTCTCGGTGCTGTTCTTCGTGTCCGTGGGCATGCTGTTCCAGCCGATGGTCCTGATCGAACAGCCCGGTCACGTGCTGAGCGTGGTCGCCATCATCATCCTCGGCAAGTCCATCGCCGCGCTGGCTTTGGTGCTCGCGTTCCGCTACCCGCTCAACACCGCCCTGACCGTCGCCGCCAGCCTGGCGCAGATCGGCGAGTTTTCTTTTATCCTGGCCGGCCTTGGCCTGTCGCTCGAACTGCTGCCGACCGAGGCCATGAGCCTGGTGCTCGCCGGTGCGCTGATCTCCATCGCGCTCAATCCCTTCGTATTCGTTGCCATCGCGCCCTTGCAGCGCTGGATACTCCAGCGCTCCGATTTCGCCCGCCGTCTCGAGCGCAGGGAGGACCCGTACGCCGAGTTGCCGATGACCACCGAGCGCAAGTATCTCGAAGGACAGGTGGTGCTGGTCGGCTACGGGCGTGTGGGACGGCGCATCGCTGCTGCGCTGGATGCACGCGGCATCCCCTACGTGGTCGCCGAACAGAATCGCGAGCTGGTCGAGGATCTGCGCAGGAAGGGAAAGGCCGCGGTGTCAGGAAACGCCGCCGATCCCGCGGTGTTGATCCAGGCGCATATCGCCCATGCCGCCATGCTGGTGGTGGCCACGCCCGATCCGCTCAACGTACGACAGATGGTGGACACCGCGCGTACGCTCAATC
>JAHCKU010000065.1 GCA_026125625.1 Burkholderiales bacterium
CGATGCTGGCGTGGATCGCCAACTCCGCGCCGGACAAGCTCAAGGCAACCTACTTCGCGGTGATGGCCTCGTTCACCAATCTGGCGTTGTCGTTGTCGCAACTGGGCACGAAGTACGTCAATCAGGTCTTCACCGTGACACGTCAAGTGACCGATCCCCAAACCGGTGCGATCACGGTATCGGCCGACTACAGCCAGCTGGGCCATATTTACATCACTATCACCGTGATCGGATTCGTGCTCCCGTTCCTGATCATTCTCCTGCTGCGCAATACACGCTATCGCAGTGCATGAAGGGCAACCCTGCTCAGGCGCGGCGCACCTGTACCGGAACTTCTCTGAAGGCCCTTCTTCTAATCGCAGGCATCCGCGGGCGGACACCTGAAGGATGCTGATAAATTCTTTATCATATGAGGAGAAAATCATGCGTGGTGTTGCATATTTCCTGGCTGGTGGTCTGATGCTCGGCGCAGGCGGCGCAATGGCGCAGGAGTTCGACAAGCAGTGCGCATGGGGCCTGGCCAACGGCAAGAAAGTCGCCACCGACTGCAAGTTCAACTTCGTGGATGAAAACGGCAAGACCTATTGCTTCTCCAGTAACCAGGTGATGTACCAGTACATGGGTGATCGCGAAGGCAATCGTGCGAAAGCCGAAGCGGCTTTCAAGAAGAAATGAAACATGGCGGGTGCGGAGCACGTCCGCACCCGCTCTCAGGAAAGAGGTTCTCATGAGTACAGCCCGACCGAGGGCCGGTCCCCCGCGCCTGATCGAGAACGAGCGCGTGGTGGTGACGCAGTGGCGTTTTCCGCCGCACGGCGAAACCGGCTGGCACGTGCACGGCATGGACTACGTGGTCGTGCCGCAGACCGATGGCACCTTGCTGCTGGAAACGAAGGAGGGCGACCGGCGCGCCGAGCTGGCGGTGGGGCGCCCGTACTATCGGCAGGCCGGGGTCGAGCACAACGTGGTCAACGCCAACGACTTCGAATTCGTGTTCATCGAAATCGAAGTGAGGTAGCTGCATTGAGCGACGCCAGCATCTACGACCTCAGCGCACGCGCGATCACCGGTGAGCCGGTGCCCCTGGAAATCTTTCGGGGCAAGGTGCTGCTGATGGTCAACGTCGCCAGCCAATGCGGTTTCACGCCCCAGTACGCCGGCCTGGAGGCGTTGTATCGAAAGCATCGCGAGGCCGGGTTGGAAGTGCTGGGATTCCCTTGCAATCAGTTCGGCGCGCAGGAGCCTGGAGGCGACCCCGATATCGCGCAGTTCTGCGAAACGCGTTTCGGCGTGAGCTTCCCGATGTTCGCCAAGATCGAGGTCAACGGCGCCAACACCCATCCTTTGTACGCCTGGCTCAAGTCCGCGCAGCCCGGCCTGCTCGGGACCGAGGCGATCAAGTGGAACTTCACCAAGTTCCTGGTCGGACGCGACGGCAAGGTGATCGGGCGCTATGCGTCCACGACTACGCCGGAGGCGATGGAAGCAGACATCGTCGCTGCGCTCGCACGCTGAAGCTCACATCGACGCAGGTAGTGGTACCCATCCCGTGACGCCATGCCGATAGCTGGTGTCATCCCGACCGAAGGGAGGGATCCTGCTTTTTCTGCCATTGGCGAAGATCACGGCAAGATCCCTCGCTGCGCTCGGGATGACACGACCTTCCAGCAGCATCATCCCTGATTACCCACGACCTTCCAGCAGCGTCATCCCTGATCACCACCATCTGCACCGGATGGTTCCACACCAGTGCGTACCTGCCGCTCCAGTTCCGTGAAGATCGATGTCATCGCCCGGCTCAGGGCATCGGCATAGGCCGCCGCGGAAGCATCCGCCATCGGCATCACCTGCCGCAGCTGCTGCGACAGACGCACCGGACGCCCCGGAAGGTTCTCGTCGATGAGATAGAACTGGATCGAGAGCACTGCGGCCGGCTGCTGCGCATCGCGCAGATCCGCATACATCTCGTTCACCGATCCTTGCAGCAGCAGGGCGCGTCGCGCGCGCGTGCCGGCAGCCGGCACCACGTTCTCGAACAGATGCGCGCGTTGCAGCCACTCCAGCACGCCCTGGCTGACGAAATCGCGCGGAGCCACGAAGAACTCGTTGTAGAAATCGGATTCGTAGCGATGCTCGGCGAAGCGATACACCATGGACTTGCCGGCGAATGCTTCGGCCACCGTGAACCTGCCGACCAGCAGCAGGCCCGGCAGTGGCGCCTCGCTCGGGGCGGCGTGTGCAGCGTCGATCTGCGGCAGGAAGGCGGTGCGTGCCGGCGTGGGCGCGGTGAGGGCACAACCGGTCGCAATGGCGCCCAGCCACAGCGACAGGAGCATGACCGACAGGCGAGACATCATGATCTAGCGTCCCGTGGGCGCCGGCCGTGGCAGAGGCGCCGGTGGATCGGCGAACAGCACGCTGCGCGGCGAGCGCCGCAGTGATTCACTGAAGTCGCGCAGGTTGTCCGTGGTTTGCCGCAGGTTGTCGAGGATCAGCGGCAGATCCCGCTCCGGCCCCACCAGCGTGCGGTCGAGCCTTGCTGCGGCGCGATCGAACGTCTGCAGCGTCTGATCCAGCCTGTCGATGGCCCGCGGCAGCTGCTCGTTCTCCAGCGCGCGCCGTGCGCTGGCCAGCGTCGCGGATGTTTCAGCGGGCAGCTCGCGCCATGCGGGATTGGACAGGATGCCTTGCAGCGCGCGATTGGTGTCGCGCAGCTCGCTCAGCAGATGCACGGTGCTGTCGCCCAGGCGATCGGTCTGCAGTGCCTTGAGCGTGGCATTGAGCGTCACCATGAGCGCGCTCAGATTGAGCATCACCTCATCGAGATTGGCACGTTCGAGCTTGCGTACCAGCGATTCCGCGCCGCTGACGATCTGACCCACCGTGCTGCGGGTGGAAGGAATGTAGAGGTTGTCCGGTTGCCATTCGATCGGCAGCGGGGGATTGCGTTGAGGATCCACGTAGTCGACTTCCAGATAATACGTGCCGGTCAACCCTTGCGCAGCCATCTGCACGCGCAGCCCGCGCTTGATCAGTGCGCCTATCATGCCGGGATCGATGCTGCCCAGCTCGCCGGTGAGCTCGCGCGTACGCAGCGACGCTTCCACCAGAACGTATTGCTTGCGCAGCGCCGGTGGCTTGTCCTGCTCGTATTCGGTATAGGTGAAACCGATGCGGCTGACCTCACCGATGCTGACCCCGCGATACTTGAGCGGCGATCCGATGTCTATCCCTTGCACCGACTCGTCGAAATAGGTCTCCATCAGCACCCTCGGCCGCCACCAGTAACCGGCGCCGAAGGCGACCAGGAAGATCACCGCGACGATCACGGCACCGAGGATGAACGCGCCCAGCCGGATGTAGCGTGTGCGCGCCTTGGCCTGGCTCATGGCGTTGGGCAGCGCTGCGGAATCGCGCTCATCGATTGCATCCTCATGCCGGCTCCGGCTCCCGGTTCAGGAAGCGACGCACCCATTCGTCGCTGCTGTGATCGCGCAATTCGCGCGGATCGCCTTGCGCAACGATACCCTTGCTGCGCTTGTCGAGCATGATGACGCGCCCGGCGATGGTGAAGATGCTGGCAAGCTCGTGCGTCACCACCACGAAGGTGACACCCAGGCTGCGCGACAGGCGCAACACCAGCTGGTCGACTTCGGCCGACATGATCGGATCGAGACCCGCCGACGGTTCGTCCAGGAACAGGATGGCCGGATCGAGCGCCATGGCGCGTGCGATCGCACCGCGCTTGCGCATGCCGCCGGACAGCTCTGCCGGCATCAGATTCTCCGCGCCGCTCAGCTGCACCAGATCGAGCTTGGTGCGTGCCACCAGGTCGACGGCCTCGTCGCTCAGGCTGGTGAACATCTCCAGGGGCAGGCGCACGTTTTCCAGCAAAGTCATCGATCCGAACAGCGCGCCGCTCTGGTACATGACGCCGAACTTGCGCAGGATCGCCAGGCGCGTTGCCCCTTCCGCGGCGACCAGATCCTCGCCCTCGATGTAGACGTGGCCGGCGATCGGAGGGTACAACCCGATGACGTGCTTGAGCAGGGTGCTCTTGCCTGACCCGGACCCGCCCAGAATCACCAGCACTTCCCCCCGCTGAACCTCGAAGCTCACGTCCTGCAGCATGGGTGTACCGCCGTAGCCCACGGTCAAGTTCTCCACGCGAATGATCGAGGGGGAATCGATCGATGGGTGCGGAGCGGATCCATTCATATGCCAAGATAATAGTGAACCAACAACAAACACGCCATCGGCCACCACGATCAGCACCAGCGCCGTGACCACGGCACTGGTGGCGTAAGGCCGACGCCTCTGGCGCCTGGCAATCTGCAAATCCGCGCAGACCGACGCCGGCGACGATGAGCGCCGAACACGAAGGTCTTCGCCATACCGCCCAGAAGATGGACGAAGTCTGCGAAGGCGAAAGTTTCACGCATGTAGGCCGCGAACGGAATCGAACGAAAGCATGACGGTGGCGCCGCCAGGCAATCCCGACCATATTGGCATACAGTGTGAGCAGTGGAGCCATCAGCAAGGTGGCGAGCAGTCGCGGAATCACCAGGAAGCGTATCGGGTCGAGTCCCATGGTGACCAGCGCGTCGACTTCCTCGTTGACGCATGGTTCCGATTTCCGCGGCAAACGCCGCGCCCGATCGGCCGGCCAGCAGAATGGCCATCATCAGTGGCCCCAGCTCGCGCAGCAATGATATGCCCACCAGGTTCGCGACCAGCGTCGCAACAGGCTGGCTACCATGGCCACCCGCCGCCTGAAACGCCAGAATCAGGCCGGTCAGAAAGGCGATCAGCGAAACGATCGGCAATGCCTCCGCCCACGCGCTGCCCCGCCAGGGCGCATCACGCAGCGCACCTGTCGAAAGGAGAGCGCAGCACGCCGATCAGCCCGGTGCGTGTGAATACCGCCCACGAACGCCAGCGCATCCAGCGTGCTGGTCGCTGCCGCCAGCCCTCGCGACCGGCGTCTCGCGCACACTCGGTGGCCGGCGTACGCCTTGCGCGCGAAAGTGCGAAAGTCGAACCCAGTCGAGCAGTGCCCTGTGGCGTGGCGCTGGGCCCTCGATGCGAACCGGCGCATCCCGGCCGCACGCCAACTGGCGCAGCAGATCGACCAGGAAGGCGATGCCACGCCGTCCACATGCTGCACCTGAGTGGCATCCACCAGCACCGGGACGTCGGCGAAGCGCTGCAGCGCGGAGAGTGCGGACTTCCATACTGCACTCACGTGCTGCGCGTCGAGCATGCCGCCAAGGCGCAGCAGACCGCCGCCGGAGTCAGTGGTGATGACTTGCAGCGTTGCGGCGGGGGAGGTGGCGCTCGAGGTGCTCGGCATGATCGCGCGGGATGCGGTTCAGGGTTCTCCTGGATTGGTCATACATGCCGTTGCGAGCAGCATGCCGGACGCAGGATGCGTTTCAGCAACGAGTTATCGACTCAGTGCGCTAGCGTACATGAGACCGAGGGCAGGGTTGCAGCATGAGCTGGCGGCTCGGGAATCGTGGGCACGATCCATGAAATTCGAACAGGGTGTGTTGGATGCACGGCACTCGATTTGCGGAGTGCTGCAGGCGGGGTCACGCACCAACTCCCTTATTCATGGCATTGCCCGTGTCCTGCATGGCTCCCAGAATCTGGTCGCGGCCACAATTCTCGGGAGAACGTCATGAACGTGAACAGGCTGCGAGTCCTGCTGCCGCCGCTATTCGTCGGATGTACAGCACCCGCTGTCGCCGCCGACTGCACGGTGAACGTGCTCGACGCGTATAACGTTGCGAAGCTGCGTGGATGGAACTTTCACTGCGAAACGACCGGTGCCAGTGGCATTGCGGGAATAGTCGCGAACTTCGTCACCTATCCGCCCAACGCCATCGGCTGCACTTTCAAGACACCGATAGCGGTGGGACCCACCTTTACCTTGGGAGGCTTCGGGCATCTTTTCTCCTCTTCGACCGCTCCGGTCGACCGGCTAGTGCTCATGAACGGCTGGAAGGTGAAGACCTACGAAATCTCCGGTGGGCAGTGGGCCGCATGGCCGCATGCACCCCAGAAGGTCCGACTCCCCTTTGTTACCAAGGAAACCGCCAAGCCGAACCGGACCTACAACTTCAAACTCAACAAGCTCGTGCTCACGCATCCGACCAGCACCTGTTCCAAAGCGCTGGACGAAGCGTTTTGAATTGCAACTGGCTCTCGCGTGCGCCCGCACCCTCAGGCGCACGCCTCAGCGTACGGTGAACTCCCGCCACGTGCTCCTGGCGAATGCCTTTCCCTGCCCATCCACGGCGACCAGCCGCCAGCGCAACTGCGTGCCCGCGCGGTCCTGCGTGAGCCATGGCGGGGCTGCGTAGTCCGCCGGCCCCGGGGTGACCAGCGCCGATAGCAAGGTCGTTCCGTCCGCTTCCACTTCCAGCCTGTACAGCGCCGCACGCGGGGTTTCCACCCAGCTGAAGCGGACCACGTCTCCCCCGGCGAGCTGTGCACCCGGTGGGGGCAACAGTAGCTGCAGGTCTCCACTCGCGCCCGCCTGCAGAGCGGCCAGATCGCCGGGCCCGCCGACGTAGTAGCGCAGCACCGGCAGCGGGAAACCGGCGACACCGCCGGACTGCGCGAGGCGGCCGGCTCCGGTGTTGGAAGCGCCCTCACGCTCGGTGCTCGCTTCCACGCGCAGCAGGATCTTGTAGGCGCCGTCCGCGAGATTCGGCAGACGGCGTGGATCCGGTCCGGGCAGCGTCACCTGCCCGCTTGGCGGCAGGAAGTGCTCGAAGCGCTCGATCAGAGTGAAGCGGCGCTGCAACGCGCGGCGTTCCACCGGCAGGGTGGCCTCGGTGAGCAGATCGTCTTCGGTGGGTTCGGGATCGCCCGGCATGGTGACCTCCCAGCGCCCGCGCAGCACACCCGAACCGTTGTAGTACAAGCGCACGCTGGAGGGAGGAAGGGTCGTGCCGCGCGGTACCACGAGCACGGTGGCAGGCTGGCCGGAGACGTCGAACTGCATGCGCACGTCGATGAGGGAGAAAGGCACGCGCGCGCCGCCGCCGGCCATGCGGCAGGTGACCACCACGTACTTGTCACCGCCGGCTCCACCGCTGAAGCGGCGCACGTAGAAGAAGGCGGAGTTGGCGCCTGCCGCCGCGTCCTGATACGCCCGCCGCGCCACCTGTGCGGGAATCGTCATCACGTCGGTGAGGTTGGTGAAGGCGCCGCTGGTGCTGGTGCGCGCGCGGTCGTGCCGCAGCGGCAGGCTGCCGTAGAGCGTGCCCGGTACGCACGGATTGCTCGTCTGTACCGGAATCGGCAGCTGCAACCCGGTGTTGCCCGCGATCACGGCAGGCTGCAGCTCGCCGCACCAGAACGCCTCCACCGGCACTTCGCCGGCATCCAGCGCCTGAAAGGTGAGAAAGATGCTGGTCGGTCCCGACGAGCGCACGTTCACGCCGAAGGGATTGACGCCCACCACTGCATCGGCCGTCCCGGCTGCGAGCAGTACGAGCAGCAGAAAAAATCTCGATCCCATGCGTGTATCTCCTGGCTCAGAACGCGGAGATCGACAACCCCAGATCGACGCCCCATTGACGAATGTCGCTGGCGAAGTCGAAGATGCTGTTGCGGTCCTTGTTGGTGATGTCGCTGTAGCGGATGAACAGCTGCGCGGGCAGAGGGGCGACGGCGAAGGGCAGCTTGATACGGATCTGTCGCGCTGCCTGCGCCTGCAGGCCCCAGCCGTCGTTGCGCTGGCTGTCTTCCGAGTCACGTCCACGCTGTGCACTGACCGACCCGGTGATGCTCCAGTACTCGCCGAGCTGCCAGTCGGCGCCGAGCGTGACGGCCGCATTGCGCTGGGTCAGCGACGACTCCCGGTTGTACTGGCGCATCAGTCCGATCGCGCCGTTTACCCCCAGCGCGGTGCCGATGCGCCGGCTGAGCGAGATCTGATGCGACAGGCTCGACACGTCGGCGCGCTGGCGTCCCACCTGGCGGTTATCCTGCAGCGCGTAGGCAATGGCGTACGACGCACCCCAGGTGGATCCGGCCCAGCTCGCGCCCGCGTCATAGGACGTGTTCGCCTGATCGGGCAGATGGGTGGCGGCGAAGCCCGAGGCATCGGTAGGCGGCGCATTCAAGGCGCTCTGGCGCATATGGCGATAGCCGAGTGTCAGTGCCGGCCATGCGCTCGTGGGTGCCCCGCCGCCCAGCCAGGTCGACAACGGCAGGGCCAGCGATGCTTCCCAGGAGCGGTCGCCGGTGGTCAACAGGGTGGGGATGTCGTCCAGGTTGTCCTCGCGCCGGAAGTGCTGCAGCGAGAGCTGCGCACCGGCCACTGCGGCAACCACGCCGAAGCGGTCGGACAGCACGTCGGTGGCGAGTGATGCGCCAAGGCTGCGATAGAGCGGCTCGATGCGCTCGTGCTGCCACTGCAGGGTGAGTTGCAGAGGGTGCCTGTCGGACAGCAGGGTGGAGCCCTGCAGCAGGTCGTAGGCGAGGTCGAGCGAATGGCCCATGCGGGTCTCGGGCTGGACGCGCTTGATCTCGCCGGACTGCTCCAGCTGCACGTCAGCCGGATTGGTGTAGGTCGAGCGCGCAAGCGCTGCGTCCACGCGCAGGCGGCCGCTGGCATTGCGCCCGATCAGGCGTATGCCGAAGCCGTCACTGCGCTCCGCATCCGGCACCTCTCCGGCATTGAACGCGGTTCGCGCCTGCACCGTTGCATACATGTAGGAGAGTTCCACACGCAGGTTGCCGTAGTGCTCGGGCAGGACCTCCTTGCCGAGGGTCACGCCGTACACGCGGTGCTCCGGCTCGGACAGCCCGAGCAGATTGTCGGTGCCGACGATGGCCGTTCCGTTGAGCGCGGCGAGCGACACGTCGAGGCCTTTCACCAGGGGCACGGTGGCGCTCACGCCCCGACTGAGGAAGCCGTTGAGCAGCAGGGGGTGGTTGCCGTGCGATAGGTGTCCTGCGCTGATGCCCAGACCGCGACGTCGCCAGTCGACACGATAGTCGGCCAGATCGACGCGAGGCGCATCATCGCCGAGCTCTCCCACGCGCAACGCCTCACCCTGGTAGCTCGATCCCACGGCGTTGATCACCAGCGCGACCTCGTGCTCGTTGCGCCGGAACTGGGCGCCGAAGGCACCCTGGCCGGCAAGGTCGGCGTAGGTGCCGCGCTGGCTCCGCGGGGCGTCGTCGCTCCGGCCTTCGGCCGCACGTGACTTCAGATTCAGATCGAGTCTGGGCTCGGCAGAGGCGGACTCGAATCCATGTTGGGTCAGCACGCGCAGCGGCAGCTGCGTGATCGTTTTCCACCCGCTTTCTTCGATGGCGTAGATCGTGACTACCGATTCCCCGGCCGGGAGCGGAACGAGCAGCGGCTCGATCACCAGTTCCGCCGGCGCCGGCCGGCGGACGAACACGCTCACGTCCAGCGTGCCGACGAACACGCGCAGGTCTCCTCGCGGGGGCTGATGCAGACGGATGGCCAGCGGCTCGTTCGGGCGTACCCAGCGCCCGGTGAACTCCGCACTCGCGAGCACGGGCTCGAATGCTTGCTCCCCCTGCGCATCGTCCTGTGCGCGCACTGTGCTGGCGAACAGAGCGAACAGAGCGAACAGAGCGAACGCACCGAACGCAGCGGTCGTGGCGCGCGGCGCGCTCATAACGACTCGGGACCTGGCGCTTCAGGGTACCAGCACCGATGTGCTGCCGTCCGTGATCAGTTGAGATGCCGCGTTGCCCGCCGTTCTGCCGCCGAGGAAGGCGACGGGCCTGCTTCCATTGTTTAAGGAGATCGTGGTGCCGCGGATGGTCGCTATGCCCGATGACTTCAGTTCGATCTTTGCTGCATCGAGTTCCGTCGACGAAGCGGACTTGAGTTTGAGTGCACCGACCGCCTCCAGGCTTGCCTGGCCGCCAGCCTGCAGGACGAGGGCGCCGGCGCTCTTCAGCGTCACGGACGATGCGCTCACCTGCAGGACCTGTTTCATCGCCGCCACGTCCTTCTGCAGGATGGCGAGAGCGGTATCCACACTCGACGCGCTCGACGCGGTGCCTGTCTTCGGCAAGACGCGCGATTCCAGCTGATTGATGCGCGTCTTGAGTGTGCTGATTTCCATGGCGAGCTGGCCGACCGTCGGGTCCGCGGTATGCGCCGTGCCGATGAAGCCGACGTGTGCGAGGCAGAATCCGCAAAACGCGGCGATGGTGATACCTGCAGCATACGATTTGAACATAGTGAGCATGGCGCGAGCCGGTTGATGAAGTAAGGTGGAGTGCGTTGTCAGGTATGGCCTCGCGATCAAGCGTATTGGCACGCGCACGTGCGGCCAATGCCATGAATTGGGTATGCCGTCTCAGCGGCGTTGCCGCTGTGGGCAGATGCCTTCCACCGGGCGGTGGTAGACGTGCACCTGAAGCTCGATGTGACCTGTCGGTTCGTGGTACCAGCGCACGCGCAGCGGGGCACAGCTGGAGCAGCCGGCGGGCGGGGCGGCCACGATGGTGGCCTGCGCGAAACGCTGGTGCACGAACAGCAGACGCGCCTCCTCGAAGACCAGCGCTCGCTGTCCGCAGCGTGGCGCCGGAACGCTCACACCATAACTTTCCTCGCCACTGTCGCCGACCTTCAACGACGAGGCCACCTCGAAGACGCGCAGACCTGCGACTTCACCCCGTACCGGGGCTCGCACGTCCTGCGCCGGCAGCCGTTCGCGGCGCACACGTGCGCGTGCCTGTGCGCTGGTCCCCTCGGTCGTGTGGACAGTGAGCAGGACATCCAGTCCGGCGTTGAGGTCGGGCAGGCGTGCGACGATGCGTGTGTCGCTCCAACTGGTG
>JAHCKU010000066.1 GCA_026125625.1 Burkholderiales bacterium
GGGGATGAGCTGGCGATCGTGACACCGATGCCCGGCACCACGCGCGACATTGTCCGCGCGACGATTCAGCTGAACGGAGTGGCCGTCGATCTGCTCGATACCGCCGGGTTGAGGGAGTCAGATGATCCCGTGGAGCAATTGGGCGTGCAGCGCACCCGCGCTGTGGTGCAGCAGGCACATCTCGTTCTGTTGATCGAAGACTGCACCGGACCGAGTGGAGACTGGATCTCTCCTTTTTCCACTGACGCCCCAACCTTGCTGGTGCGAAACAAAGCCGATCTTCTGGGCGAGCCTCCCGAGGATGACGGTCTGCGCATACACGTTTCCGCGAAAACCGGTCTTGGAATGGACAGGTTGAGGGCATCGATCGCCGGACGTCTTGGGCTGGCGGATCTGGAAGAGGGGGTTTTTCTGGCGCGTGCACGGCATCTGGAGGCGATCGAGCGCGCCAGCCGGCACATCTCCGCAGCGCGCGTCGCCCACCGCGATCTGGTTCTGTTCGCGGAAGAGCTGCGGCTTGCTCAAGCAGCACTAGGAGAGATTACCGGTGAGCTGAGCAGCGACGACCTGCTCGGGCATATTTTCTCGAGATTTTGCATCGGCAAGTAGGGATGTTCCACGTGGAACGGTTCCACGTGGAACATCCCTTCGTTATCATTTAGCGCCCCTGGAACTTGTAGATGAACTGGTCCGAACATTTCGACGTAATCGTCGTAGGCGGCGGTCATGCCGGTACCGAAGCAGCGCTGGCTGCTGCGCGGATGGGATCCCGCACGCTGCTCCTCACCCATAGTCTCGATACCTTGGGGCAGATGTCATGCAATCCGTCCATCGGCGGTATCGGAAAAGGCCATCTGGTCAAGGAGATCGACGCACTAGACGGACTCATGGCACGCGCCGCTGACGAGGCGGGCATTCAATTTCGGGTGCTGAATGCCAGCAAGGGGCCTGCGGTGCGGGCTACGCGCGCGCAGGCGGACCGGGTGCTGTATCGCCGGAGCGTGCGGCGTCATCTGGAAAACACGGAAAACCTGTTCGTCATGCAGCAGGCCGTGGATGACCTGGTCCTGGAGCAGAATCGGGTCGCCGGGGTCGTCACTCAGCTCGGACTGCGCTTCGGTGCGCGCGCAGTGGTGCTGACCACCGGAACGTTCCTGAGCGGTCTCGTCCATGTCGGGCTTTCCAGTTACCAGGCGGGAAGGGCAGGAGATCCTCCCTCGATTTCCCTGGCCGCGCGCCTGCGTGAGCTGCAACTGCCGGCCGGCCGGCTGAAGACTGGGACGCCGCCACGTCTGGACGGTCGTACCATCGACTTCTCGGTCATGGAACGGCAACCTGGCGATGAGCCGGTGCCGGTGTTTTCCTTTCTGGGCTCGGCCACCGATCATCCTGCGCAGGTCGCATGCTGGATCACGCATACCAATGCGCAAACCCACGACATCATCCGTAGCGGTCTCGACCGCTCTCCAATGTATACCGGCGTTATCGAAGGCGTGGGGCCGCGCTATTGTCCGTCGGTGGAGGACAAGGTGGTGCGCTTCGCCGGCAAGGCCAGCCATCAGGTGTTCCTGGAGCCGGAAGGGCTGGACACCCATGAAATCTATCCGAACGGCATCTCGACCAGCCTCCCGTACGATGTGCAAGCACGCCTGGTGCGATCCATAAAAGGCCTGGAGCGCACCCACATCACCCGCCCCGGGTATGCCATCGAGTACGATTACTACGATCCGCGCGGGCTGCGGCGTTCTCTCGAGACGAAAGCGATCGAAGGCCTGTATTTCGCTGGTCAGATCAATGGCACCACCGGCTATGAAGAAGCAGCTGCGCAAGGCATGCTCGCCGGGATCAATGCAGGTCTGCGGGTGCGCGATCGAGAGCCCTGGATCCCCAGCCGGGACCAGGCCTATCTCGGCGTACTGGTGGACGACCTGACCGCCCGTGGAGTGACCGAGCCCTACCGGATGTTCACCAGCCGGGCGGAATTCCGTCTGCAGCTGCGCGAAGACAATGCGGATCTGCGGCTCACCGAGCTGGGCTATCGGCTGGGTGTGGTTGGAGTGCAGCGCTACCAGACCTTGTGCCGCAAGCGAGAGGCCATCGAGCAGGAACGCCAGCGACTGCGCAGCACGTGGATCAATCCACGCCTGCTGGCGCCGGAACTGCAGAACGAGACGTTCGGCCAGCTGCTGGAGCGTGACTACACGCTGGAAGAGTTGCTGCGGCGCCCGTCGGTGCGCTATGTGACGTTGACGGCACTACCGGGCGCCGGCCCGACCATCGGCGCGTCGCAGATCGGTGAACAGGTCGAAATCCAGGTCAAGTACGAAGGCTACATCGATCGGCAGCAGATCGAGATCCGGCGCATGAAGAGCCAGGAGGCGTGGAGCATCCCCGCAGATCTGGATTTCGCCGAGGTTCATGGACTCTCTCACGAAGTACGCCAGAAACTCCAGACGCATCGGCCGGAAACGCTCGGGCATGCTGCACGAATCCCGGGCGTAACGCCGGCAGCCGTCTCTCTGCTTGCGGTGCATCTCAAGCGCCTGCGTCTGGCTCCGGCCGAATCCGCGGACGCCGCGTGAACACGGTCAAGAGCAGTGCGAATGCAGGGCAGCTGGCGCGCGGGCTGGCTGCGCTGCACCTCGATCTGGACGAAGACGCACAGCAACGCCTGCTCACCTACCTTGCCTTGCTGCAGAAATGGAATCGCGTATACAACCTCACCGCAATTCGCGAAGCAGGGAAGTGGGTAAGTCATCACTTACTTGATTCTCTCTCAGTCCTGGCGCATTTGCCGGTTGGCTCGGTGGTGGACGTGGGGACGGGAGCAGGGTTGCCCGGCATTCCCCTGGCGATCGCCGAGCCACAGCGCCGGGTGGTTCTGCTGGACAGCAATCACAAGAAAGGGGCATTCCTGCAGCAGGTCGTGATCGAATGCGGCTTGCGCAATTGCCAGGTCCACATCGGACGTGCGGAGGAATGGCAGCCGGCGTCGATATTCGATGGCGCAATCTCGCGGGCATTTTCGGACCTGGCCGGCTTTGTCGAAGCCACCCGCTATCTGGTGGGAGAAGGCGGTTGGCTCGCCGCCATGAAAGGCGTACACCCGGACGAGGAACTGGCACAACTGCCGGCAGGGGTGACTGTGGAAAAGGTCCAGCCGCTGGAAGTACCGGGCCTGCGTGCAGCGCGTCATCTGGTCCTGCTGCGAAGGAACGCCCGATCGTGACAGCACGGGTCATCGCAATCACCAACCAGAAGGGCGGCGTGGGCAAGACCACCACCAGCATCAATCTCGCCGCCAGCCTGGCTCTTGCCGGGCGCAAGGTGCTGCTGGTCGATCTCGATCCGCAGGGCAATGCCACCATGGGCAGCGGAGTCGACAAGCGCAAGCTGGAACGCTCGGTGTATCAAGTGCTTCTCGGCAGCACCGATGCTGCCGCCACCATCGTGAAAGGCAGTGCCGGCTTCGATCTGCTGCCCGCCAATCGCGACCTCGCCGGCGCCGAGCTGGAGTTGATCGATCTGCCGCAGCGCGAGAACCGGCTCAAGCACGCCCTCGAAAGCATCGTCGCCGACTACGACTTCATTCTGCTGGATTGCCCGCCGGCGCTGAATCTGCTGACAGTGAATGGCCTGTGCGCGGCGCATGCCGTGATGATTCCCATGCAGTGCGAGTACTACGCCCTGGAAGGCTTGTCGGACCTGGTGCAGACCATCAAGAAAGTACGCGTCAGCATGAATCCGATGCTCGAAATCGAGGGCCTGCTGCGCACCATGTACGACCCGCGCAATACCCTGGCGCAGCAGGTGTCCGAGCAATTACAGCGGCATTTCGGGGACAAGGTGTATCGAACCGTCATTCCGCGCAACGTGCGGCTGGCTGAAGCCCCCAGTCACGGAATACCGGTAGTCACGTTCGACAAGCAGTCCAAAGGCGCACTTGCCTACCTCGCGCTGGCGGGCGAGATGCTGTCCAAAGCCGCCTGAGAGGTGTTATGACCGCTAAATTAAAAGGGCTGGGTCGAGGACTCGACGCGCTTCTTGGCGAAAGCGAGCCCTCACTAGCAAAAGACCGCCTGACCGACCTTCCGACCTCCCGCCTGCAGCCTGGCCGCTATCAGCCCCGCACACAGATCGACCCCGAGTCGATCGCCGATCTGGCGGAATCGATCCGCGTACAAGGTGTCATGCAGCCCATCCTGGTGCGGCCGGTCGCGGCAGACAGGTTCGAGATCATTGCCGGAGAGCGGCGCTGGCGCGCGGCCAGCGCCGCCGGTTTGACCACCGTTCCGGTGCTGGTGCGCGAGGTCAGTGACGATCATGCCCTGGCCATGGCACTGATCGAGAATATCCAGCGGGAAGATCTCAACCCGCTGGAGGAGGCGCAGGGGGTGCAGCGTCTGATCGCGGAATTCGGCATGACGCACGAGCAGGCCGCAGCGGCGGTAGGTCGATCGCGCAGCGGCGTGAGCAATCTGCTGCGCCTGCTCGCGCTGGCCAAGCCGGTGCAGGATCTGGTCCTGCGCAAGCGTCTCGACATGGGGCACGCGCGGGCACTCCTGCCGCTCCCCGCCGCCCTGCAGATCGAGCTTGCGCACCGCATAGATCTGGAGCGGCTGTCCGTGCGCGAGGCCGAGGCCCTGGTGAGGCAGCGGCTTAAGCCCCGCAAGGCAGGTGCGGTGGTGAAAGTGGACGCCGACACCAGGCGACTGGAAGAGGAGCTGGCCGACACGTTGGGCGCGCGGGTGGAATTGCTCGCAGGCAAGCGCAATGGCGGGCGAATGGTCATTCACTACGGCGATCTGGATCAGCTCGACGGCATTCTTGCCCGGCTTCGGAGAAATCTGCTTTGACGCGGCGCGTCAGGAAGGCCATAATCGCGGGCTTTGTCGCTCATCGTAGTTGGTCTTCCGATGGTGAAGCTGGTCCTCGCGGTGGCAGCGATCCAGCTCGGTATCGCGCTGACGGTGGGGGCGGTTCTCGCAGTAGCATTCGATGCCCGGGTTGCACTGTCGGCGGTAGCGGGAGGATGCGTGGCGGTCCTCGGCTCGATCGCTTACCTCGCGGTATGGAGCCTGATCTCCTGGGGTGGCCTGCGTCCGCGGGCGCACTTGCGGGCGCACGTACTGGGCGAGTTGTCCAAGCTCCTCGCGGTGTCGGCTGCACTGTTGTGGGCATTGTCGGGTTACGGTAGCCAGTTGTCCGCGGCCGCGTTTCTGGGCGCGTTCGTCGCGTCGCTGGCGGCTACCTGGTTTGGTTCGGCGTTGAAGTTGAAGGCGTAACACAGGATCTTCTATGGCAGGCGCATCACCGACGGAATACATCGGCCATCACCTGACCAATCTCACGGCAGCCGTTGGCGCCGGACCGTTCTGGGTGGTCCACGTCGATTCTCTGATCGTCGCCACCATCCTCGGGGTGATCTGCTTTGGCGTCATGTGGCGCGCCGCATCCAAGGCCTCGCCGGGTGTGCCCGGACGTTTTCAGGCCTTTGTCGAGATGGTGTACGAGTTCGTCGACGGGCAGGTGCGCGATGTATTTCAGGGTGATCGCAGCTTTATCGCACCGCTGTCGCTGACCATCTTCGTCTGGGTCCTGTTCATGAATGCCATGGACCTGATTCCCGTCGATTTCGTTCCCACGCTGCTTGGCCTGTTCGGGGTGCACTACTTCAAGGCCGTGCCCACCACCGATCTGAACACCACCTTCGCGCTGTCGATCACGGTGTTCTTCCTGATCATCTTCTTCAGCTTCAAGGCCAAGGGTACGGGCGGCTTCCTGCACGAGCTGTTCACCGCGCCCTTCGGTTCGCACTGGGCATTGTGGATCCCGAACTTCCTGCTCAACATCATCGAGTTTCTGGCCAAGCCGGTGTCGCTGGCCATGCGTCTGTTCGGCAACATGTACGCCGGCGAGCTCGTGTTCCTGCTGATCGCGCTGCTGCCCTGGTGGGCGCAGTGGCTGCCGGGCGCGGGCTGGGCCATCTTCCACATCCTGATCATCACGCTTCAAGCGTTCATCTTCATGGTGCTGACGGCTGTGTACCTGGCGATGGCGCACGAGCACCACTAGAGCACGTTCCCAGCAACCTCCGCCACTACGAAAGGAAAGAAAATGGAGCAATTCTTGGCCATCATCCAGGCCTACACCGCTCTCGGTATCGGCATCATCATCGGATTGGGCGCAATCGGCGCTTGTATCGGCATCGGTATCATGGGCAGCAAGTTCCTGGAGGCGGCCGCCCGCCAACCCGAGCTGATTCCACAGCTGCAAGGTCGCATGTTCCTGCTGGCCGGTCTGATCGACGCCGCCTTCCTGATCGGCGTGGCAGTCGCCATGTTCTTTGCCTTCGCCAACCCGCTGCTCGCGGTTCTGCAGGCCTAACAAGCATCAACGAGACAACGGGAGTGTCGCAATGAACATCAACGCGACGCTGATCGGACAGGCGATCCAGTTCGCCATCCTGATCTGGTTCACGTACAAGTTCATCTGGCCACCGCTGCTAAGGGCCATCGACCAGCGCCGCAAGCAGATCGCCGACGGTCTGGCGGCCGCCGAGCGCGGCAAGCGTGATCTCGAGCTGTCCGCCAAGCGCGCGGACGACCTCGTGGTGGAAGCCAAGCAGCGTGCGCAGGAGATCATCACTCAGGCCGAAAAGCGCGCAGCGCAGATCGAGGATGAAGCCAAGATCTCGGCCAAGGCGGAAGGCGACAGGATCCTCGCAGCAGCAAAGGCCGAGGTCGACCAGGAGGTGCTGCGCGCCAAGGAGGCGCTGCGCAATCAGGTCGCCAACCTGGCAGTGAGCGGGGCGGAGAAGATCCTGCGGCGGGAAGTGGATGCCAAAGCGCATTCCGATCTGCTCAACGCTGTCGCGGCAGAGTTGTAAGAGACAGTCATGGCTGAGTTGATCACCATCGCACGTCCCTACGCCAGCGGCGTGTTCGCGCATGCGAAAGAGCAGGGTCAGCTGGCGAAATGGTCGGAGATGCTGGCATTTCTGGTACGGGTATACCAGGATCCCGGCATGCAGGCGGCGCTGGCGAATCCCACGCTCACCCGTGCCGACGTCGAGCGGCTGTTCCTGAGTGTATGCGGTGAGCACATCGATGGTGCCGCCCGCAACCTCGTCGGATTGCTGATTCGCAACGATCGCCTGGAGGCGTTGCTTCAGGTCCGGGAGTTGTTCGAAGCGCTCAAGGCCGGCGAGGAAAGCATCGTCGATGCGCGCGTCGAGACTGCCTTCCCGATCACCGATGAGCAGCTGCGCACCCTGACGCAGAAGCTCGAGGCACGGGTGCAGCGCACCGTGCGGCCCAACGTGCAGGTAGTGCCGGATCTCATCGGCGGGGTACGCGTACAGATCGGCGACGACGTATGGGACGCCTCCGTGCGCGGTCAACTCAATTCAATGGCCACGGCCCTGACGAAATAACTAGGAGCGAGCATGCAGCTCAACCCATCGGAAATCAGCGAACTCATCAAGAGCAAGATCCAGAATCTGACGGTCGGCGCCGAGATGCGTACCCAGGGCACGGTGGTCTCCCTCACCGACGGCATCTGCCGCGTGCATGGGCTGTCCGATGCCATGCAGGGCGAGATGCTGGAGTTCCCGAACAACGCCTTCGGCCTGGCGTTGAACCTGGAGCGCGACTCGGTCGGGGCGGTGATTCTGGGTGAATACGAGCACATCACCGAAGGCGATGTGGTCAAGTGCACCGGACGTATTCTCGAGGTTCCGATCGGTCCTGCGCTGCTCGGGCGCGTGGTGAACGCGCTGGGACAGCCGATCGACGGCAGAGGCCCGATCCAGGCGACCGAGAGTGACGTCATCGAGAAAGTGGCCCCCGGCGTGATTGCGCGCAAGTCGGTGTCGCAGCCGGTGCAGACCGGCCTCAAGGCGATCGACGCCATGGTTCCCATCGGCCGCGGCCAGCGCGAGTTGATCATCGGCGACCGCCAGACCGGCAAGACCGCGGTGGCCGTCGACACGATCATCAACCAGAAGTCCTCCGGCATCAAATGCATCTACGTCGCGATCGGCCAGAAGCAGTCGTCGATCGCGAACGTCGTGCGCAAGCTCGAGGAGCACGGCGCGATGGCGCACACCATCGTCGTTGCCGCCTCCGCTTCGACGCCGGCTGCCCTGCAGTACCTGTCGGCCTATTCGGGCGTCACGATGGGCGAGTACTTCATGGACAACGGCCAGGACGCGCTGATCATCTATGACGACCTGTCGAAGCAGGCCGTGGCCTACCGCCAGATCTCGCTGCTGCTGAAGCGTCCGCCGGGCCGCGAAGCCTTCCCCGGCGACGTGTTCTACCTGCACTCGCGCCTGCTCGAGCGCAGCGCGCGCGTCAACGAGGAATACGTCGAGATGGCGAGCAAGGGCGCGGTCAAGGGCAAGACCGGCTCGCTCACCGGCCTGCCGATCATCGAGACGCAGGCGGGCGACGTCACCGCGTTCGTGCCGACGAACGTCATCTCGATCACCGACGGCCAGATCTTCCTCGAGACCGACCTCTTCAACGCCGGCATCCGCCCCGCGATGAACGCCGGCATCTCCGTGTCGCGCGTCGGCGGCGCCGCGCAGACCGACATCATCAAGAAGCTCGGCGGCGGCATCCGCCTCGCGCTTGCGCAGTACCGCGAGCTCGCGGCGTTCTCGCAGTTCGCCTCCGACCTCGACGAGGCGACCCGCCGCCAGCTCGAGCGCGGCGAGCGCGTCACCGAGCTGATGAAGCAGAAGCAGTACGCGCCGATGTCGGTCGCCGAGATGGCGCTCTCGATCTACGCCGTCAACAACGGCTACATGGACAAGGTCGAGCGCAGGAAGGTGGTCGACTTCGAGGCGGCGCTGCAGCGCTTCGCGAAGGGCAACTACAAGGAAGCCGTGGATGCGATCAACGCGAAGCCCGAGCTCAAGGCCCACGAGGCGACGCTGAAGAAGATCTGCGACGACTTCATGGCCACCGGCGCGTACACCTGAAGAGACGCTGATGGCCGGCACGAAGGAAATCCGCACGAAGATCGCGAGTGTGAAGAGCACTCAGAAGATCACCAAGGCGATGCAGATGGTCGCGACGAGCAAGATGCGCCGCGCCCAGGACCGCATGCGCCTCGCGCGCCCGTACGCGGAGAAGATGCGCGCGACGATCGGCCACCTGACCGAGGCCAACCCGGATTACCGCCACCCGTTCATGGTGACGCGCGAGCCGAAGTCGATCGGCATCATCGTGATCTCGACCGACCGCGGCCTGTGCGGCGGACTCAACGCGAACATCTTCAAGAACACGATCTACCTGATGCGCGAGTGGCAGGGCAAGGGCGCGGACGTGAACCTTTGCCTCGTCGGCTCGAAGGGCCTCGGCTTCTTCCGCCGGCTCGGGCTGCCGATCCTCGCCAACATCACGCACCTCGGCGACCGGCCGCACGTCAAGGACCTGATCGGCACGGTCAAGGTGATGCTCGACGCCTACCGCGAGGGCCGGATCGACCGGCTGTTCCTGGTGAACGCGCACTTCGTCAACACGATGACCCAGAAGCCGACCGTCGAGCAGCTGCTGCCGGTCGAGCCGGTGAAGTCATCCGACCTCGCCGAGCACTGGGACTACATCTACGAGCCGAGCGCGGCGGGCATCCTCGACGGCGTGCTGATGCGCTACATCGAGTCGCAGGTGTATCGCGGGGCGGTGGAGAACGTGGCGTCCGAAATGGCCGCGCGCATGGTCGCGATGAAGGCCGCGTCGGACAACGCGGGCAAGCTGATCAACGAGCTGCAGCTCATCTACAACAAGGCGCGCCAGGCGGCGATCACCAAGGAACTCGCCGAGATCGTGGGCGGAGCGGCGGCAGTCTGACAAGGATATGACTATGGCAACGGGCAAGATTACCCAGATCATCGGCGCGGTCATCGACGTGGAGTTTCCGCGCGAGTCGATTCCGCAGGTCTACGAAGCACTGAAGCTCGACGACGCGGACCTCACGCTCGAGGTGCAGCAGCAGCTCGGCGACGGCGTCGTGCGCACGATCGCGATGGGCTCCTCCGAGGGCCTGAAGCGCGGCCTCACGGTCAAGCCGACCGGCAAGCCGATCTCGGTGCCGGTGGGCGCCGCGACGCTCGGCCGCATCATGGACGTGCTCGGCGCGCCGCAGGACAACCGCGGCCCGGTGAGCGCGAAGGAGCACTGGTCGATCCACCGCCCCGCGCCGTCCTACGACGAGCAGGCGGGCGGCCGCGACCTCCTCGTCACCGGCATCAAGGTCATCGACCTGCTGGTGCCGTTCGCGAAGGGCGGCAAGGTGGGCCTGTTCGGCGGCGCGGGCGTCGGCAAGACCGTCAACATGCTCGAGCTGATCAACAACATCGCCAAGCAGTACAGCGGCCTGTCGGTGTTCGCCGGCGTCGGCGAGCGTACCCGCGAGGGCAACGACTTCTACCACGAGATGGCGGAGTCGGGCGTCATCGACCTCGAGAAGCTCGAGAACTCGAAGGTGGCGATGGTGTACGGCCAGATGAACGAGCCGCCGGGCAACCGCCTGCGCGTCGCGCTCACCGGCCTCACGATGGCTGAATACTTCCGCGACGAGGTGCGCGAGGACGGCGGCAAGGGCCGCGACGTGCTGTTCTTCGTCGACAACATCTACCGCTACACGCTCGCCGGTACCGAGGTGTCC
>JAHCKU010000067.1 GCA_026125625.1 Burkholderiales bacterium
ATTTCGTAGGGGGTCGTCGCCATCAGGCGCGATGGACGCAGGCCGATGTCGCGCGCCTCCACGATCTGCGAGGCCGCCCATATCAGCACGTCCGCATCCCAAATCGTGGCGATGCCGTGCTCCTGCGTGCCTTCCACGCAGATCGTCACGTTGCCCGCGCGGAAGTCGATGGGCTTGACCCGCTTGGACTTGCCGAGCGAGAAGAACGGATAGGCCATCAAGTCCTGGCTGTCGCGCGGCGCCATGTCGCCGGGCAAGGCGCGGAACAGGTCGAGCTGTTCGCGCTCCTGCAACGGCCGCTGCCGGGATGGCAGCGCGGTGCTGGACATGGCGATGGCCTGCCGCGCGCCGCCGATCAGCGCGCACGGCTGTCGGCCGAGTGGTGCTCGGCGTATTCGGGATCGGAAGTCGTCTCGAAGCTGCGGTCGGCGGCCCAGGCATCGAGGTCAGCCACGGCGTACATGACGCGGCGGCCGAACTTGCGAAAGCGCGGGCCGCCGCCGATCACGCGCTGCTTTTCCAGCGTGCGCGGCGACAGGCGCAGGTACTCGGCGGCTTCGTCGTTGGTGAGATAACGCTGCGGCTGCGCGGCAGCGGTCGAGACAGTGGCGGCAGGCCGCAAGGGAGCTGGTCGCATGGGATGAACCTCCATCAAGCCCGGCCACACCACGTAGCCGGATGGAGGCACTTTCAAGAAAGCGAGGCTTCTTGCTAATGGACGAATTGCAGGGACTGCAAAACGTCCCCCCTACTGCAACGGCAGTGGCGGAAGCTGTGCCAGGCGGCGATAGCCGCCGCGCATCAGCGCATCGCCACGGCGCACCAGCCGGCGCACGCGGGCGCGCAAGGCGCTGTCGGTGTGCCAATCGGCGGCCACGGCATCGACCCCGAACAAGCCTTCGGCCATCTCGCGCAAGGACGCGCCCGCTAGGGCCGCGTCGAGCGCCTGCAAGGTGTGCAGTTCCAGCAGCGCGCCCGGTGTTGGCCTACGTGATGCCATCCCGGCAGGTGCGGCCTGCGCCATGTCGAACGCGAATCCGACGGGCGGCGCTGCGCCTGCGCGCACGGCATAGGCGAACGCCATGCCGTCGTGCAGGCTGGGCGCGAGCGCGAAGCGCCGGCAACGGCCAGGGCTGTGCGCGATCAGCGCCAGCCGCTTGCCGTCGTGGATCAGTTGTTTGTGGCCGGGGATGCGCCAGAACGCGAAAGGTACGGCGTTCGCCGGCGGATCGTCATCGGGATGGAGTTGCACCACGGCCGCGTGGCTGGGCTGCCAGGCCGGATGCGCGTCGCGCGCATCGAGCGCCGGGTCTTCCAGCAGGCGCAGGCCCCAGCGGGGCGCGACGTGCTGGGCGGTGACCGGGCGGCGATGGTGGCGCAGCCAGTCGATCCGGTAGTCGGGATGTCTGCGCAGGTACTCCCAGGCGAGCGCGAGCGCATCCAGCCACAAGACGTAGAGGTATGCCGCCGTTGGATACCAATGGGCGGCGTGATGGGGATCGACCATGACGCCTCCTCCTGCGAACAGGAATCGCCGCCACGGCAGGGCTACGCGCTACATCGCCATCGTCGGAACGTCATGGGTTACAAAGGCGGATGGGGCTGTCAAGACCGATTGGCTCCGATGCGTTGCGGTATTCGTCTCAATGCTGCGGCGGCAGCGTCCCGACCGCGGGACATTGCACAGACCAGCCTGCCGCAGCCCGCACCAGGCATCATGTCCGTTTGGATCAGACTGGTGGGGCTATGCCGCAAGAATGCCGATTGCGACCTACCCGGTACGGCACCAGACTGAAAAAGTCACAGTAGGCCGTATTCAGTCCGGGATGGCCCCATCACGCACGGCCAGCCGGGTGTATTCCGACAGGGTGCGCGAAGGGCGGAAATAGAGGTCACGCATCACGGGCTGCTGGCGCGGCCCGACGATGCCGGCCAGATCGGACAGCTTAACGGTTCCCTGCGCCGGCATCCCGATCCCCAAGTCGATGAGGCCCCAGGCGGTGTCGCCATCGGCGGGATCAAGCGCAGCCAGCAGCCAGGTCACATGCGTGTCCGGTGTGAACAGCCGCACCACGGGCACCGGGTCGATGACCCGGCCAGCGGCACGGGCCTCGCCGTTGGCGAGCAGTTGTGCGCGCTCCGGGGCGGTGGCTAGTGGCTGGGGCATGGTTCCAATCCCACAAATCCAATGATGCACGAATGCGGAATCACGTCGAAGTGCAGAAACGCGAAACCGCATTTACGCCTTCGTGCGCAAGCACGGATGCGCTTGCGTGGCTTTGCCGGAATCTGCCGATGCGGGTTTCCGTAAAGGCACGAAAAAGTAACACACCAAATGAATACTATAGATTGTAGCCCTATAGGGTGCAATGGGCTGTCATCTTGGTTTTTCGAGGGAAACCATAGGTGGCGGCTGGGAACTCATTGGCGAAGGCGTTGAAGACAGTCAGGAAGGCGCGTGGCTTGAGCCAGGAAGCCTTCTCTGACGTGTCCAGCCGCACCTACATGAGCACCCTCGAACGCGACCTCAAAAGCCCGACCCTGCATAAGCTGGCCGAGCTGTGCGAGGTGATGGAGATCCACCCGCTCACGCTGCTGACGCTGGCCTACGCGGGCGACAGCCCGCGCAAGGCCGACGAGCTGCTGGCGCAGGTGCGCCGGGAGCTGGAGGCGGTGTTGAAGGAACGCGACGCGGCCAAAGATAGGTTTCTTCAAGGGACTTAAAAACAAACTCCGCACACCATGCCTAAGACTCAACTAAAAAGCTAACAATCGAGAAATTCCGCGCATTGAACGATGTGGCGGTTGAGTTCGGCGATTACATCACTGTTGTTTGCGGGAAAATGGCACATCAAAGTCCTCGATACTGCATAGCTGCGCAAATTTTTAGCTTTGAAAAAGATTACGTCAAGGATGAGTCCCTTGCATTCCGGCAGACTGTGCAGGAGTGGATGTTCAAGTCTCAATACAGTGACCATTTCAGGATATCCGAAAAAGTTTGATGTCCCCGGCTCCATGTCCGTGAACATTGATTTGCTTGATGGATATACAAATCAGGCTGCGACCGCCAAACTTGAGCTGATGAAAGAGGGAAGTCACCCAGGCCTGTGGTTAGGAATAAGTACAGCGGCCGGAAGCAGCAAGACGAGCAGGAATTTTACTCATCCGGTGATTTTTCAGCTTGAAGCTGCTTAACTTATCGCGGCCAGAGACTACAAGCTAGGCGACTTTGATTATCTAGAGCAACACAAGAAAGATTTCATTGCGCTAACGAACGAACTTCTCAATCGCAACGCATCGCTTTGCAACAGGGACTGATGGAACAATCAGCCCTGCGGTGGCGCACGGGGAGAACTACGACCAAGACTCTGTTTCGGCGGGTGAGGACAATGCAGGCCAGATCATATTGGCCTTGATGTCTTTCAGAAAGCTGAAGGAAGATTATGCTGACTATAAAGGCGGTTTGCTTTTTAATCGACGAGGCTGATGCTGGGCTATTATTTCCGACCGCACAAGTAAATCTACTGAAGATGCTTGATCGCGAGTGCAAGAACTTGATCTTCAGTTGTCATGACTCGCATTCGCCAGTTCTGATTGAGTATGCATATGAGCAAAGTCGCCAGTTCAGAAGAAAGTACAGACCATTTATTTGAGCAACACCTATGGCAATGTCCAGGTGATGCAAGACTGGTCATGGGCGCAGATTAGTGCAGACATCAACACAAAGACCATCGATACATCGTCTGGAGTTTCACTGCCTCGCATCAATATCTATTTCGAAGATAAAGAGGTTGAAGACTTTTTGCAACTTTGCTGTACAGGCAGCCAATAAAGAAGTTCACAAACCCGATGTCGGAAGTGTCACTCGGATGCTCCAACTATCTTCAGTTGATCCAGAAGAAAATCCCTGAGTTCTCGGAAAGAAGCATCGTCTGTCTGGATGCAGATCAAGGCTCTCAAGTTACAGGGAAGAGCTATAAGGACAGTGACTCTCTTGCCCGGCATTCCGCCTGACCAACTTGTATTCGAGCACTTGTACAATCTCCCTGCCGCACATCCATTTTGGAAAAATGACTTGCAGTTCACAAGAGATGTTTTCACCAATGCAGCTCGCGAGGTTTTGAACGAGTTTTCAATCAACGGGGATTCTGTTGAGGTGAAGGAGCGGGTGGCTGCATACTGGAACCAAGAAGCCGAGAGAGGTTTTTAAGCGTTTTTATAAGAGTGTCGAATTTCAGAAATTGCTCACCTCTGGAGCCAAGCCCTACAATCCTTGGAAGCATTGGGCAGATAACAATCCAGTGCTTATTAACGAATTCTTGGAAAATTTCAAGACGGCTGTTCACGGTGTGATGAGCATAGGGTATGCTGTGGACGTCACCAAGTTGGCCGCCTTGGAAGTTAAGCCAAGAAAGGTATAACGATACTAAACAGACTGTATAGCCCTCTGCGCTACCCGGCGGGAAGTTGCGCCATTTGCTCCATTCATTGCAAAAATAATGGAAACGAATGGTGTCCACGGAGGGCATTACTTGGAGCCATACGCCGGCGGGGCAGGCGTTTTCGCACTCCCTGATCTACTCTTTCATGGGCACGCAAGTCATATCCATATCAACGATGCTGATCCTGCCGTATACGCTTTTTGGGTTGCTGTAACAAAGCATTCAACTGAGCTTGATTTACTCGAATCCACCTCTATTACCATTGAAGAATGGTTTAGATGGCGAACCATTTTGCGCGAAGATTGCGTTGCCAGCCTAGTCGAGAAAGGATTTGCGACTTTATTCATGAATCGGACGAATCGACTGGAATTCTCAAGGCAGGCGTCATTGGCGGAAAGAGTCAGAACGGGAACTACAAGCTGGATGCTGGATTTAAGAAGGGACGTTGTTGCTTCACGCATTCGTGAATCGCCCGGCGAGGACATATCGGTGTATCGTGAAGATTCATTGCGCCTTCTGAATCGCTGCTCGGATTTTCTGCCAAAACAATCTCGATATACCTCGACCCCATACTACGTTAAGGGAAAGGGGTTGTATCGAAATTACTACGAGCATGATGACCACGCGGCCATTGCCAAAGTCATTCAACAGAAGAAGTTCAAATGGCCTTGGGTTGTTTCTTATGACAACGCGGAAGAAATTTGTGCCATGTATCGCATGAGCCAATCGTTGAGCTATGGTCTGAACTAACTGCACAAAGACGATATGTTGGTAATGAGGTAATGTTCTTCAGTCAGAACTTGACAGTGCCTGATGAAGCCATTCCTCAAACTAGGCCGTGAGTTAAAACGCCCCGCCGCAATGGGCGGCGCCTGCGCGCAAGAGTGCTGATTGAGACGTGGTGAGTCTGGAGCCAGACTGAAATAGTCTGAATGCGCCCCACTTGGCTGACGCGCGAACGTTTCAATCGACGACGGAACCGTTCTTCTGCGCCAGCCGCAGGTATTCCGACAGAGGCCGCACCGCCTGGAAATACCGATCCCGCATCACCGGCTGCTGGCGGGGCCCAACGATGGCAGCGAGGTCGGAGAGCTTCACCGTTCCCAGCTCGGGCATGCTGATCCCGAGGTCGATCAGGCCGTGGGCCGTATCGCCATCGGCCGGGTCAAGTGCAGCCAGCAACCAGGTGGCATGGGCATCCGGCGTGAACAGCCGCACCACGGGCAGCGGGTCGATGGCTTGGCCAGCGGCCCGGGATTGGCCGTGGGCCAGCAACTGCCTGCGCTCGTCTTCGGTGATGAGTCGGTTCATGGCAATCCCTTCTTGCTGCACAAATCCGCCAAAGCGTGAAAGCGTAGAACCGGATCGACGGGTTTGAGGAAAACCACGGATGCGGTTTTGCGCTTGCGTCGGAAGCCGTGAATACGGATTGCCATAAAAGCACAAGAGCGATAATCGGTCAGTAATGAACACTATAGATTGTAGCTCTATAAGGCGCAATCAACTGTCATCTTGGATTTCGGGGAGATCCAAGGTTGGCAGCGAAACACACATTGTCGGAGGCGTTGAAGACCATCAGGAAGGCGCGTGGACTGAGCCAGGAAGCCTTCTCGGATGTGTCCAGCCGTACCTACATGAGTTCGCTGGAGCGCGACCTGAAAAGTCCCACCTTGAACAAGCTCGCCGAGCTGTGCGAGGTCATGGAGGTTCACCCGCTCACGCTGTTGACGCTGGCCTATGCCGGCGACGACGCGCAGCGGGCCGAGCAGCTTCTGGCACAAGTGCGGCAGGAGCTGGAGGCCATGCTGAAGAAAGACGATGCGCAGTAGCCTGCATTGGCGTTGGCCTGGCCGATCCGGCACAGCCGGTTCGGAGTTTTCAGGGGCGCCAAGCGTCGCGCGGCGGGGATAGCCGCAAGGCTTTCCCCTGGAGGCAAGCAAAGCGCACAGCGCCGCAGGCGCGAAGGCGTGAGGGATTGAAGCCGAATGGCCGTGACAGCGAAGTCGGCACGGGGCGCAGCCCGAAAGCCCGGCGGCGCAGTGCGCCGACACGCCCAGGCAGTTCCAGATTTCCAAACAGGAAACGCGGACATGCCTCTGATGAAATGGGCGCGGCCTACGCTGCGGGGTATGCACGCGGCAAGCCGAAAACTGCTGGTGATTCCTGCGCACCGCGGGCGCTTCGGCTTGCAGGTCCATGCGGGCCTGGTATTGCCGGGCGGGAAGCCCGGTCACGTCAACGCCGCCGCCTGAACTGTGGTGATGGCGACGGCGTTCCGATTCGGCTGTGCGCTTGGAACACCGGGCGCGGCCACTGCCGCGCCCGGATTTTGCGTCCACCGCGTCCAGGTCGGAACGGCCTGGACGCGGTGCTGAACGCGATTATTACTTCGTCTCGATGAGCCACCACACGGCACGCGGCAAGGCGTGGCCCGTGATGGGATGACTGTCGGTGAGGTCGGCGCAAGCCGACCAGCCCGAGGGCGGGCGGTAGCCGCGCACGTCGCCTGCGCCGTGCCAGCGGCGGGCGCGTGCCTTGCCGGGGGCGTAGATCGCCGCCATGCGCGGGCGGCTGTTGGTGATGTGGGTCATGGGGCCTCTCCTTCCAGCGAAGCGCCCCGGTCGAGGCCGGGGCGCTTGCCTTCGGCGCGGGTCAAGCGGCCAGCGCCTCGGCGGGTTCATCCGCCCTTGCTTCGGCATCCTCCGGTGCGTCCTGCTCCGGGCCTGCCTCCTGCGCGCTTTCCCGTACTGCCTGCTGCGGGCCTTCGGCCTTGAAGATGGCGGGCATCCAGCCCGTACCATCGGCCAGCCGCTCGGCTTCGCTGGCAATGTCGGCCTTCTTGCGTTTCGCCAGTCGGGTGACGGATTCCGGTGCAAATGCGCCCACGGCATCCAGAATCACGGCCTTGGAAACGTGCTTGAAGTAGCCTTCTGCGGTCGGCTTCCACCATGCGGCCATGTCGAGGCCCACGGCCTGCGCCAGTTCCTCGCCGCGCTGGTGGGTCGTGGCGCGGGGCGTCACCACGTCCACCGTCGCGGCCACGCATACCGCCAGCAGGCGCACCAGTTCGTCTTGCGGCTTTGCCAGCAGCACAGCGAACAGTTCGGCGCTGTCCTCCGGCAAGGCTTCACCGGGCACCTGTTGCAGTTCGCGCAGCGCCACAGCGGCGGGCGATTCCGGCCAGTCCGGGGCCATGCCTTCCAGCCGATCTTGCGCCGTGAGGCGCACGCCCAGCGGCAGGCCATCGCCGTAGGCGTCGGGCTGCAAGATGGTCTGCACCATGCCATGCACCAGCGCGGCCAGCGCGACGTGCGGATGCCGTGCGACTTCGATTTGCAGCGCGGCGGTGCGGTGGGCGCTCAACCGCTTCGCCAGCCGATCGGACAGGCTTGCGGCCTTGGGCGCGTCGTCGTCGTCCTCGTGCTCGTCGTTGGCTGCTTCGCCTTCGGTGTTGCCGAACCCGCGCCGCAGCTTTTCCAGCGTGCGCAGCGCCTTGGCCTCGGCCTCGCGCAGCAGGCCGCGATGAATGACGGCCTCGCCGTTGCGGTCGATGGTGACAATGGCACCGGCCACGTCGCGCACCTCGGGCGCATAGCCTTGTAAGGCGTCCTCCGCGTCTTGCAGTTCCCCGACCACCTGATCGCGCCGCTGTTCCAGCTTCTCGGCCTTGGCTTCGTCCTCGGCGTCGCAGGCTTCTTCCAGTTCGGCGTCGATCTTTTCGAGGCGGGTTTCCAGCGAGGCGATGCGGCGGGCCTCGCGGGTGGTCGGCTCGCGGCGGTGGCGCGGGGCGTTCTGGAACGCCTGCCGTTCCTCGTAGGCCAGATGCGGCACGGCCTCCACCCATGCCCATCCTTCGGCGCGCACGTCCTCGGTCAGTGCGTCCAGCTTGTCGCGCACCAGCGTTTCCAGCACTCCGGTATCGGTGAGGTAGGTTCCGGCATCGCCTTCCGCGAACAGGTCGCGGCGGATGCCGCCGCCCGCCTGCCGGTAGGTGTCCAGCCCGACGAAGCGCACCAGCGCGTGCGCAGCGTCGATTTCGCGCTCGGTCAGGCGCTCGCGCAGCTTGGAAGGGCTGCGCTGCCATTCCGGCGCACCATAGAACGCGGCTTCCTGCGCGGCGTGGTCGTCGGTGATAGTCAAGGCCATCAACTGTTCCAGCGTCACGCCACCGGCCCGGTAGTCGGTCATCAGGCGCGGCGAGACGTTCGCCAGCTTCAAGCGGCGCTGCACCACCAGCGGGGACACGCCGAAGTCGGCGGCAATGTCCTCGATGGGTCGGCCTTCCTTGACCAGCGCGGCGAAGGCCGCGAACTGGTCGGCGGGGTGCATGTTCTCGCGCTGCACGTTCTCCGCGAGGCTGACGGTGCGGGCGGACGCATCGGCCACCAGCAGGCACGGCACCTCGTAGTCGGCGGGGATGCGCTTCTTCTTCGCCAGCAGCTTCAAGGCGGTCAGGCGCCGGTCGCCTGCGACGACTTCGTATTGCTCGCCATCGGCGGCGAGGATGACGATCAGGTTTTGCAGCAGGCCGATGCGGGCAATGCTCGCGGCCAGTTCGGGGATGGACTGGCGCGGGGTCGTCCGCACGTTGCGCTTGGAGCGGCGCGGCAGCAACTGCGAGAGGGGAACCAAGATAAGGTTCTTGGTGGGGTCGGCCACTTCCAGCGGTGCGGCGGCTTCGATGGCGATGGCTTCGGTTTTGAGTGCGGCGTTCATGGTGATTTCTCCTAACGGTTGGGATGCAGCAGCGAGAGAAGCGGCAAGGGTTGCTGCCTGCCCCTGCCGCGTGGGGATTCAGGCTTTCAACTGGCGCAGGCCATCGGCCAGCAGCCACAGGGCGCGATTCAGGCGCACGCTTTGGTCGATGCCCTGCACGGGCCGGGTGGTCTGGCGGCGGCCATTCGCGGCGCGGGCGGACAGGCCGCCTTTGGTCAAGTTCTCCTGCGTGCGGTTGAACACGCTCCACAGGTCGCGGCGGTCGTCGTCATGGCGACGCGGCATCAGGATTTGCGATTCCGTGATGGGCGCGGGCTTGTCCTCGTCGTACTTCAACGCCAGTGCAGCGCGGGCGAACACTTCCGATTCCCCGGCGTCCAGCGTGATAGCGCGCATGGCATCGCGCGATTCCTGCGCCCGGTCGAAGCCGTGCAGGACTTCGTAAGCGCCTTCGATGACGTGGGCGGCTACGTCGCCCTTGTGGGGAACGCGCACGTCCGCCACGGTGTCGCCGCAGACAAGGCCATTGCTGCAAACGAAGCGGAACATCCCGGCCAGCATCTGATAGCTGCTGGTGCCGTCATGGGAGTTCAGCAGGATGATTTCGTTGGCCTCGCGGCCGTTGATCTGGCTGGCGTGGCGCAGCCGAATCATGTGCTTGGTGTAGTCGCGGCGGTCGTCGTGGCGCACGCGGGTTTGCGTCACCATGAAAGGCTCGAAGCCTTCCCCGCGCAGTTCTTGCAGCACGGTCGCGGTGGGGATGTAGCTGTACCGCAGCGAGCGGCTTTCGTGCGGGGCTTCCGCGAAGATGGACGGGGCTACGGCCCGGATTTGGTCATCCGACAAGGGACGTTCCGAACGCAGCACCGGGGAACGGGAAGCGAAGCGGGATGCGAGTTGCATGGCATTTCTCCTGACAAAGAAAGAAGGGTTTGCTGTTCACCGCACACCGGATTCCAAGATTCGGAGCCCAGCCTTTCGGCTGTTTGGTGCGGTCGGCACGAGGAACCCGGTTGGCCCTGTTGCCACCGTCTTTCCTGAGTTCATCGCCCGCGACGGTCAGGAGCGCGCGGACGGGGGCTGTCAAGGAAACAAGCGCAGGGGGTGGTGCGGCCCGCAGGCGCAGCCGAGGACACGGCCCTGCGCGCCTTGACTGCACACGGCCGCGGGCTACAGTCGCGGACAAGGTGATGGAGTCAGGGAAGACGGCTGGACATGGCAACGGCCTTCCCTTTGCGCTGACCGCACGGCAAGCGAAGCGCGCAGGCCCGGATCTGGAAGCCGGGCCGGAGGCGTCAGCCGAGCGGAGCGAGGGAACGATGGAAGCCCGACAGGGGCGAGACGCCGCAGGCGGCTCGATGCGCAACGCGCACGACAGCGCGACCGGCCATGTTTCTTGGCCGGGGACGCACGGACTTCAAGGCTCGATGCACAAGCTCATGCGCTAGTCATCGGGAAACAGGTTCGGCAGCGACTGCCGTGGTCTGGCCGAT
>JAHCKU010000068.1 GCA_026125625.1 Burkholderiales bacterium
CGTTTCCCAGGGTGCGCGCGGCATGCTGCGCGTGGCCTTCGACGCGCTCCCGGAGCACGACGGCTACGAGGCCATGCGCGAGGAATTCCTCGCCTACTACCTGGCCGAGCTGTGCGTCGACACCCGATTGTTCCCGGGCATGGAAACGGTGCTGCGCACGCTCGAAGCCAAAGGCGTGGCGTGGGGCATCGTCACCAACAAGCTGCATCGTTTCACTCAACCCCTGATCGAAGCCATGTCCCTGCACCGCCGCGCTGCATGCGTGATCAGCGGCGATACCGCTGCGCGGCCCAAACCCCATCCCGATCCGCTGCTCGAGGCGGCGCAACGCATCGCCGTTCCGCCCGCACAGTGCCTGTACATCGGTGACGACGAACGCGACGTGCAGGCTGCCGTCGCGGCCGACATGACGCCGGCGGTGGCACTATGGGGTTATCTGGGGGACGGCAAGCCACCCCAGCAGTGGGGCGCGCGCTTGATGATCCGCCAGCCGGAAGAACTGCTCGCCCTACTCTAGAGAAGCGCCGAACAGCTATTGCGCTGCGCACTGCCCAAAAGGCAGCGTCTTTGCCGGCGCGAGCCTGGCCTTGAACTTGCGAGCAGGTACCGCATCTATGGGATAATTCGCGCTTATTTTTTCGGGGGCGACCTGGTTTCGACGCAGGTTGCGAAGCAGCGCGGTGCATGCCGAGGTCCAGTCACCTCGTAAATCAGCTGGAAACTTTATAGTCGCCAACGACGACAACTACGCTCTGGCCGCCTAACACCGGCCGGACTCTGCCCCGGTTTGCTCGTGGGCCGGTTCCGAACCCGCAAGGGTGAAGATCAGCAGAGTCATTTACACGTGATCGCGTTCGAGCGGGGCTGCTTCGCTTAGACGCTAAATCGTAAGGCAGCTCGCCAATCGTCAGCCCGCCGGCCGGCGGACGTGAGGCTAAATCAAATGGTCAGGCTAAGCATGTAGTACCGACTGTGTAGGATTTGCGGACGCGGGTTCGATTCCCGCCGCCTCCACCAGTTCCTTCTCTACTCTTTCGATTCAAGAACTCGTCATAGGCATGGGGGCAAGGTAGGGGGGCAAACTCTCTACCCGCTTCAGGCCTGATCGCCTCTCTTCAGAGCCTCTTCCAATGCCTGGCGACACCTTCGCCCAACCCCTGGCGAATCGCTTCGCCTTCGTCACCGGCGGCACCAGCGGCATCGGTCTCGCCATCGCCCGCGGGCTCGCTGCTGCCGGCGCGACGGTGCGCGTCAGCGGCCTGACCGACCACGAAGTGGCGGCCGCCACCACAGCCGGTGAGGATGCCGTGCGCCTGGACGTGGCCGACGGCGATGCGGTGGAAGCCGTGATCGGCAGGCTGAATCGCCTCGATGTGCTGGTCAACTGCGCCGGCATGATCCGCCGCGGTGCCGAGCACGAGGCGGATGTGTTCGAGCAGGTGGTGGGCGTGAACCTCGTCGGCACCATGCGATGCTGTACCTTTGCGCGGCCGCTGCTGGCCCGCGACGGCGGCAGCATCGTGAACATCGCCTCGATGCTGTCGTTCTTCGGTGGTGGCCTCGTGCCGGGCTACAGCGCCTCCAAGGGCGGCGTGGCGCAGCTCACCCGCTCCCTCGCCATCGCGTATGCCGCTGATAGAATCCGGGTCAATGCCGTGGCGCCGGGCTGGATCGCCACCCCGCTCACCGAGGCGCTGCAGGCTGACGAAGCCCGCAGCCGTGCGATTCTCGATCGCACTCCTCTGCAGCGGTGGGGCAAGCCCGACGACATCGCGGGTGCCTGCGTGTTTCTCTGCACACCCGCCGCCGCTTTCATCACCGGCGCAATACTGCCAGTGGATGGCGGATATCTGTGTGCCTGATATCAACTGAGGAGCGATCGTGATGAATGCCCCCCTCGAGATCAATCCGCTGTCTGCCCTCGGCATGCAGCATGAGATCGTCACCCTTGCCATTCCCCAGGACGAACGCGTCTGGGTGCCTCAGGCGCCCGGCGTATGGTTCCGTCCGCTCATGCTCAACACCGTCTCCGGTGGCTGGTTCAATCTGCTGCGCGTGCGCAAGAGCGGCGTACTGAGCCGCCATAGACATCCGATGGCCGTGTTCGGCTATGTGCTGAAAGGCCGCTGGCGCTACCTGGAGCACGACTGGATCGCCGAGGAAGGCGGCTTCGTCTACGAACCACCGGGCGAGGTGCATACCCTGGTGGTGGATGAGCCGGTCGAGGAGATGATCACCCTGTTCAACGTCAACGGTGCCATGATCTACGTCGACGAGAACGGCACGACCGTCGGCTACGAAGACGTGTTTACCAAGATCGAGATGTGCCGCATCCACTACGCGCAGGCCGGGCTCGGTGCGGACTACGTCGACCAGTTCATCCGCTGAGGAAGCAGTCCACGAGGCCGTGTGAGTGGTGCCGGACCCGCGCACCCAACCCTGCGCATTGCGCATGGCCGCTCGAAGCTCCGGCCCGCTTCACTCAATAAGCCCCTGCGCCGCTCACGCTGGCCTTGCATTTGTTCAGGATGCGACGGCAGCGGTTGGTACACAGCAGGGCTTCGTTGTAGTCGGGACTACGGCAGCCGACCAGGCAGGTGCGATTCGTCTCCAGGCAGCGAGTCACGGAGCCGCCGCTCGACCAGCCGGAGCCCGGGGCATCTCCCTGCAGGGGCTTCGCTGCGGAGCCGGACCCGGTACGCGACAGGCGAAAGATCCCTGACTGGTACGGCCTGTCACGCACGCGGATCCTGTACGTGCCTTCGAAGATTGCGTCGCTCACACCGCAGGTGCCCCGCATGCGCAGCGTCGTCGCCAGGCCGATGCTGCCGTGCACTTCGCAGGTTCCGAAACGCTCCATGCCTTCCATGCTGCCTCTGCCGATCAGCGGTGAGCGTGTCTCGACTTCCCCTTTTGCGACGCCGAGACTGACGTCCATCGTGAGCGTAACCGGGATCGGTGCGTCACCGGTCTCATCGCTTACCAGCACACCTTCGTAAGTCGCGCGGAACGCGTGCGCCGTTGCGGGCTGCAGTGCAAGTAACGCACTCAGCAGCACGACAACGGCGAGCGCAAGGTGCGCACGCGGATCAGCGGCGGCCCAGTGCATTGAGAAAATCTTCGAATAGTGCATCCGCGGAAGGCTTGGGCTGGTCAACCCATCGAATCGCCTGCGGATCATCGCCGAACCCCTTCATCCAAAACCCCGGACAGGCGTCGACGAACTTTGCCACAAACGAGAAGTTGAGCTCGATCACCACCCACTGCTCTTCCCGTCGCATGAGATCCAGGGCGAGGCAATCAGTCTCCAGCTTACGCGCAACCTCGAATGCCAGTCGTACTGCGTGCTCGGATATGCCCTCCGGTGCATGGTCGATGAGACCGCTGCCGCTGGCTCGAAAATCACCCGGGCGGTTACGTCGCCGAAAGGCATACGCCCGATGGCCGATGATCGTCACGCGGGTATCGCCTTCGTTGCCGGGAAGAAATTCCTGCAGGTAGAGATAGCCACGCTCCATTGCTCCACCCTTCATCAGCATGGCGCGGCCGACGGCGCGCAGGCGCTGCTCGATCGCCAAGCGTCGGGATGCGTGACGTTGATCGAGCGCTGGCACACCCGAACCGAACAGGCGATCGATCCAGTAGCTTGCCTCACGTGCGTTGCGAAGCAGGCTGACGTTGGTGCCCGCGCTGCCCACAGCCAGCTTGAGCACCAACGGGAAGCGCGTATCGCGGCAGAAATCCTGCGCTGCTTTCGCATCCCAGAACACCCAGGTCCTGGGAGTTGGAACGCCGAACGTGCTGAGAAGGTAGTGCTGCGCGATCTTGTCCTGGACCCACCATAGGTTCTTCCACCCAGGGAACACCACCATGTCCAGACCATGCTCGAGCGCCGGCAGCACTTTCTTGGCAATGGACCAGTCGGGTAACGATGAACCGAACCGCCACATCAGACCATGGCAGCCGCGCACCGCGTCGAGGAAATCAACGGCGCATACATCCACGATGCGGGCATCGACGGCGTAGGCCTTCGCCAGTTCCAGCCATCCCTGCCGGAATAGAGATGGGATTCGGGGCGCGCGTGGCAGGATTCGTCCTGCTGGATAATCTCCAGCACGCCCGACCACCTGAAGTAACGGCGGCAGCTGAAGGCCGTGGCTATAGCCGGAGCCTGTTTTCTGGTTGTTCATTTGGATGATGTCCGCCCGCCCTGCCTACCTGCCCTTGAAATCCGGCGCTACTCGTTGAACGCTGCGATCCCCTTCGTACTTCGATTAATCGGTATCACCAGAATGATTGTAGGCTTCCACCTCCCGAAACGATGAGCGGTGCGGATCTCCATCTGGCCGCCAAGCGGATCGACTTCTTCGCCTGCTTTACCGCCAGTGGTGCGTTGGCCGCAATTACGCTTGCGTCTCCAGCGCAGCCGGCAACCTGCCTCACCATTCGCACAAGCGGTTCGCGAACTGCGATGAATGCATCCTCGACAAGAACGACCGTCACTCATGATGATTTCAGCCACCGCTGGCTCACCCACCGCGCGCGCGGTTGTGCGCGCGCCAGGAATGTGCCGAGCGAAACCTCGGTAAGCGCGAAGCGCGCCGAGCGCGCGGCATAGATGAAATCGCACATCAGCGCCAGTTCCAGTCCGCCTGCATACGCCGCGCCGTTCACCGCCGCGATGATTGGCAGCGGCAGATCACCCACGGCCCAGAAGGCACGCTCGAACAGCTCGTGCTGTGCGCGCCACGTCTCGCGCGTCATGCCGTTGCGTTCTTTCAGGTCGGCGCCGGCGCAGAACGCCTGGTCACCGGCACCGGTGATCACCACACAGCGCCAGTCGCCCGCATGCTCGGTCAAGCGCGACCACAAGTCGAGCAGCTCGCGCCCCATGGCGGTATTGAACGCATTGCGCACTTCGGGGCGATTGAGCCGCACGAGCAGCACGTGCTGCTCGACGGTTTCGTACACCAGGGTTTCGTACGCCGGAAGATGCATGTGCCTCCGAAGATCTGAACGCTGCGCACGTGGCTGGAACGCAGATGCGCTTGATTGTAGCGCAGCACCGCGTGACGGCATGCAGCACCGGTACGGGTGTGCATGTGCAACCTGCTACCATCGGCCATCCGAGGTCGATTGAACCCTTTGCATCCAGGCACGACGTCATGACCGAGCACGACAAGCAGCCGCTCCACCCCGAGCACGACGCCGCCGGCTGGCTGGCGGAATTCTCCACCGCCATCCAGCGGCAGGACGCGGCTGCGGCTGCCGAGCTGTTCCTGCCCGACGCCCACTGGCGCGACATCCTCGCCTTCACCTGGCACTTCACCACGATCAGCGGCAGGGACCGTATTCGCCGGCAACTGGAGGACGCGCTGAAGACGCTGCGGCCCACGCCTTTTCGCCTCGACCCCGGACGTTCCGCCCCATGCTGGATCGAGCGCGCGGGAACGTCGGCACTCGAGATCTTCATCGCCTTCGATACCGCAGTCGGGCGCGGCCGCGGCGTGCTCAGACTGGTGGCGGATCCCGGCGCGCAAGGCCGGCTGCGCGGCTGGACACTGTCCACCACGCTGGACGAGCTGATCGGATTCGAGGAGCGCATCGGCGCCCGCCGCCCGAAGGGGCCATCGGATGTACGCGATTTCGGCGCCGAGAACTGGCTGGACCAGCGGCGCAAGACGCTCGCCTATGCCGATCGCGACCCCGCCGTGATGGTCATCGGCGGCGGCCAGGCCGGGCTGGCCATCGCCGCACGCCTGACCCAGCTCGAAGTCGATACCCTGGTCATCGAGCGCAATCCGCGCATCGGCGACAACTGGCGCAGCCGCTATCATTCGCTCACGCTGCACAACGAAGTATTCGTCAACGACTTCCCCTATCTGCCGTTCCCGCCGAACTGGCCGGTCTATATCTCCAAGGACAAGCTCGCCAACTGGCTGGAGTTCTACGCGGAGGCGATGGAGCTGAACTGCTGGACCGGCACCGAGTTCGTGCGCGGCAGCTATGACGACGACGCGCAATGCTGGAATGTGCAGCTGCGCCGCGCCGACGGCACCGTGCGCACCATGCGTCCGCGCCATCTGGTGTTCGCGATCGGTGCCAGTCCCATTCCCCACGTACCTCAGCTGCCAGGCGTCGATGCGTTTGCGGGAACCGTCATGCATTCCCACGGCTACACCAGCGGCACGGCATGGAAGGGACGCAAGGCGCTGGTGCTGGGCACCGGCACCAGCGGCCATGACGTGGCGCAGGATCTCCAGGCCTGCGGCGCGCAGGTGACGCTGATCCAGCGCAGCCCGACCTATATCTGCAGCCTGAAGGAAGGACAGCGCGTCTACTCGCTTTATACGCAGGGCATTCCCGTCGACGAGTGCGATCTGCTGCTGACCTCGCTGCCGTTCCCGGTACTGGTGCGCTCCTATCAGTTGTCGGCGCTGGAATCCAGGCGCCTGGATGAGAAGCTGCTGGAAGGGGCTGACCGCTGCCGGATTCAGCTCGATTTCAGGAGAACGATACCGGCTTCAGATGCGCTATCACCAGCGCGGCGGCGGCTACTATTTCAACGTCGGTTGCTCGGACCTGATCATCCAGCGCAAGATCGGGCTCATCCAGTTCAGCGATATCGAGCGCTTCGTCGCCGAGGGTGCGCGTATGCGCGACGGCAGCACGGTGCCCGCGGAGCTGCTGGTGCTGGCCACCGGCTATCTCAGCCAGCAGGAAGTCGCGCGCCGGCTGCTGGGGGATGCGGTCGCCGAGCGTATCGGGCCGGTATGGGGCTTCGACGACGGCGGCGAGCTGCGCAACATGTGGAAGCGCACGGCGCAGCAAGGTCTGTGGTTCATTGCCGGCAGTCTCGCGCAATGCCGCATCTTCTCGAAGTTCCTGGCCTTGCAGATCAAGGCCTGCGAGGTGGGATTGATACCCACGTCACTTCCGGCGCAGCATGCGGCCGGCAATCGGGTCGAGAAACAGGTCTCCGTCGCATCGCAGGCATGACCTGACATCCACCTCAACACCGTGACCGGGGAGGAGACGCCCTCATGACACGGGAAGAAGTCGTCGTCGACGTCGACGTGCTCGTCGCCGGCACCGGTGCCTCGGGCATGTCGGCGGCGGTCACGGCAGCTGCACACGGGCTGCAGGTACTGGTCGTGGACAAGGCCGCACTGTTCGGCGGCACGACCGCCCGATCGGGCGGGTGGTTATGGATTCCGGGTACCCGGCTGGCCACCGCGCAAGGCATCGAGGAGCCACCGGGTGCGGCGAAAACTTACCTCGCGCACGAGACCACCACCCACTTCGACGCGAAGCGGGTCGACGCCTTTCTCGAGAACGGACCCAAGGCGATCGACTTCTTCACCGGGAACACCTGCGTGCAGTTCGACATGCCCACGCTGTTCCCCGATTACCATGCCGAGGCGCCCGGCGGACAACAGGGCGGACGTTCGATGGTCACGCGCCCGTTCGATGGACGGGAGCTGGGTGCACGCATCCGGCAGCTCGCACCGCCGCTGCCGTAGCTCACCGTCTTCGGCATGATGCTCGGCTCCGGCCCGGACATCCGCCATTTCATGCGCGCGTTCAAATCGCTCACGTCGTTCGTCTACGTGGCGAAGCGGCTGAGCAGGCATTTCCTGGACGTCATGATCCATGGCCGCGGCATGCTGCTGACCAACGGAAACGCACTGGCCGGTCGCCTGGCGAAGGCTGCGATGGACCTCGGCGTCACGGTGTGGCTGTCCGCTCCCGTGAGCAGGCTGGTCACGGAACACGGTGCAGTCGTCGGCGCGCTGGTGGAGCATGAAGGCAGGACCGTACGCGTCAGAACCAGACGCGGCGTGGTCCTGGCGTGCGGCGGTTTTCCGCATGACATCGAGCGCAGGAAACAGCTGTTCTCGCATGCACCGACCGGCACTGAGCACTACTCGCCCTCGCCGCAGACGAACACCGGCGACGGCCTGCGGCTGGCGGAGGCGATCGGCGCGCGTGTCGACGGCACCATCCCGCACGCCGCGGCCTGGGTGCCGACGTCGGTCACCACGCGGCCCGACGGCTCCAGAGGCGTGATGCCGCACTTCATCGACCGCGCCAAGCCCGGCGTCATCGCAGTGACGCCGAAGGGACGACGCTTCACCAACGAGGGCGATTCCTACCACGACTTCGTGCAGGCGATGGTGAAGGCATGCGCAGGCGAGGCAGAAATATCGGCCTGGCTGCTGTGCGACCACAAGGCGTTGCGCAGCTACGGACTGGGCTGCGTCGCCCCCGCGCCGCTGCCGATCGGCCGGCATCTGCGCAGCGGCTATCTGAAGCGCGGTGCCACCGTCGCCCATTGGTTATGACGGATCGGCGTCGACGCCGCCGTGCTGGGAGACGATTAGCAATTCAATGCATCCGCGCGCTCGGGCACGGACCCGGCATTTGGCAAGGGCAGCAAGGCCTACAACCGTTATCAGGGCGACGCGCTGGTCACGCCCAACCCCTGCGTCGCGCCGCTGGAGCGCGCGCCCTACTATGCGATCAAGCTGGTGATCGGCGACATCGGCACGTTCGCAGGCCTGGTCACGGACGCGCACGCACGCGTGCTGGATGCCTCGCGCAGCCCCATCCAGGGCCTGTACGCAGTGGGCAACGATGCCGCCAGCGTGATGGGCGGCAACTACCCCGGCGCCGGCATCACGCTCGGCCCGGCGCTGACCTTCGGCTATGTCGCGGCCATGCACCTGGCGAAGGCGGCTGCGACGATCGCGGCCGATGGGCAGGTGGAGCAGCACGAGCCGGTAACGACCGGCCAACGCAGCTGATCGCCTTGCACGCCGACACGCGATTAGTTGCTGCGTACGGGTTGCCCGGCTGACAGACCTGCATCAGCCCCGCGCGGTAGTTTTTCAGCTGCTAGAGCGCCAGGTAGCGGCTCTTCACTGCCTCGTCGTTGCGCAGTGCCTCGATGGTGTCGCGGTAGACGATCTGACCCTTGTCGATGACGATCGCATGGCTGGCGATGTCGAGACAGAAATGCATGTTCTGCTCGGCCAGCAGCACGGTCACACCCATGTCGCGCAGCGTGCGCAGCAGCTCGCCGATGCGCTCGACGATGACGGGGGCGAGCCCTTCGCTCGGTTCGTCCAGCAGCAGACCGCTGGGATTGCCCATCAGCGTGCGCGCGATGGTCAGCATCTGCTGCTCCCCACCGGACAGGTTCCCGCCCATGCGCGCCTTCAGCGGCACGAGCAGCGGAAACATCTCGTAGACGCGCGCCAGGGTCCAGTAGTCCTGGCCGTCCGGCCCCTTCTTGGCGGCGATGAGCAGATTGTCTTCGACGCTGTGCTCGGGAAACACCTGCCGGTCCTCGGGCACGAAGCCGACCCCGGCGCGTGCAATCCGGTGCGGCTTCTCCCCCTGCATGGCCTTGCCCAGCACCCGTATCACGCCGCGGCTCGGCGGCGCGACCCCGGCGATGGCCTTGAGCGTGGTGGATTTCCCCGCACCGTTGCGTCCCAGCAGCGCCGTGGTCTGGCCTTCGGCCACGGCGAGGCTGACACCGAACAGGATCTGGCTGGTCCCGTAGAAGACGTCGATGCCCTCGGCGGCGACGAATTCGCGCGTGCTCACGCCGGCTCCGCCTGGAAGCGCGTTCCGAGATAGGCCTCGATCACGTTCGGATGGCGGCGCACCGCATCCGGGGTGCCTTCGGCGAGCACCGTGCCGTAGCTCAGCACGCGCACCGTCTGCGCGTAGCGGAACACGATGTCCATGTCGTGCTCGATGAAGATCAGGGTCATTTTCTTGCGCATCCACAGCTCGTGCACGGTCTCGATCATCTGCCAGCGCTCCTCCGGCCCCATCCCGGCGGTCGGCTCGTCCAGCAGCAGGACGCGCGGCTCCAGCGCCAGCGCCAGCGCGATGTCCAGCAGCTTCTGATCCCCGTGCGAGAGATTCCCCGAGCGCGTGTCCGCGCGCGAGGAGAGCTTGACCAGTTCCATCACCTCGTCGGCATGCACCTTCGCCTCGGCCAATGGAAAGCGCCGGCCCAGTCTTGCATGCCAGCGCCGATGCGCGTTCACCGCCCCGAGGATGGATTCGCGCACCGTCAGGGTCGGATAGATGCTGGCGATCTGGAACGCGCGTCCTATGCCCCGGCGCACGATCTGCGGCGGAGACAGGCCGGCGATGTTCTCCTCCCCGAGCATGACGGTACCGGCATCGGGCCGGAAGGCGCCGGTGACGAGATTGAAGAAGGTGGTCTTGCCCGCGCCATTGGGTCCGATGAGGCCGAGGATCCGGCCCTCCTCCACGCGCAGGTCGATGCCGTCGAGCGCCACCGTCGAGCGGTACGCCTTGCGCAAGCCGCGTGCCTCGATGCAGGCCGTCATTTCTCCTCCGATTCGTCGGCCGCCGGGGCGGCACTCAGCAACTCCTTGGGGCCGAGACCCAGCCGGCGGATGGTCTCGCGGATCTTCGGCCACTCCTCGGCGAGAAACCGCCGCCGCTCGGCTTCCAGCAGGAGCTCGCGCGCGCCCTCGTTCACGAACATCCCGAGCCCGCGGCGCGCCTCGACGACGCGCTCGTCGGCCAGGTTCTGGTAGGCCTTCAGCACGGTGAGCGGGTTCACG
>JAHCKU010000069.1 GCA_026125625.1 Burkholderiales bacterium
GGAAGTCAGCGCCGATATCTCGGCGGCCGTCGACGGCAGCGACGCGAACAGCAGGATGATGGCAAGCAGGCGTCTCACCCATTCCTCATGTCTGGGCAGCAGCGTCCAAATCTTCGCGTTTCTCAGACGCCCAAACGCCAGAGGTAACCGGCCGCCGAGCGGTGTAGCCGCGAGGGCACCGGACAGCGAGCGAAGCGCCGCTGTTCGGCGGTCCGGTTGACCGATGGGTTGGACGTCTTTCTGCTCATGGCCGAATCTCGATAGGTGTTCCATCTGGAACGGCCCGCCATATCTCCTCGATCTCAGAGTTCGTGACCGCGATACAGCCGTTGGTCCAATCGGTTAGCCGGTGAAAGCGCCCCGCAACGCCAAGGCCGTTACGAATACCATGGACCATGATCAAGCCACCCGGGCTTACTCCGCGCATGCTGGCTTGTGCCGCGTCAGCCGGGTCCGGATAGGAGATGTGGAGCGCGCGGTGGAATGAGCTGTCCCGCTTTCGATAGTCAATGACATACTGTCCTTCCGGAGTTCGCCCATCCCCCTCCTGCGTCTTGGGACCTACTGGGTCGCGTCCAAGGGCAATTCGATATTCCTTCAACGGGCGGTCACCGTTCATCAAGATCAGCTTCCGTTCGCCCTTAAGCACTACCACCCGATCGGCGCGCGCATCAGTAGCCAGCTCAGGTGCCGGGAAGTGAGCATAAGCTGCAACGCCCGCAATAGCAGAGATGATCAGGAGAAGTAGCCACCTCACGTTACGAATACGTCCAACGCCGCAGTTTGAGGGGGTACCGTCGTGGGTACCGAACAGCGAAACTGCTCAGCGCTTCCCTCGAACCGCTGGTCGGGCCACATTGCTGGCTTAGCCCCTACTCCTCGATCCAATACTCGCCGTCGGTCTTGTCCCCGCTGCGGTTTGCGACGGGATCGTAGAAGCCGCTGTATCTCAGCGTGCCTCGAATACCTTGGAATTTACCCGTGCCACCGGTGAGAGTCGTCACCCCTGAGAAGGTGATGTTTTTTGAACCGTCTGGGTTCACGGTTGCTTGGGTAGTGCCATCTATACGGCAATGAACTTTGTCGCCATTCTTCAGCACGTATGAGCAATAACCGAAATGGCGGCCATTCGTGTTGATATAGTCGGAAAATGCTCGGTTGTACTCCTCCTTAATCGGCGTATCGAGAAACTTGACCGAGTCGTCGGGATATACCGCTTTCAACTCGTATGCCCGGATTTGGTGTCCAGGCACATCATCGACGTCGATGCGAAGTTGCTGGGTGTATTCGCTTGTATCCGCCGATCGTTCAGAAGAGAACTTGTGCTTCTGCTGTGCCACAGCAAGCAGCGGCACGACAAGACCACCGAGCGCCACCGCTATGAGAGCCTTCCTTCCAACCCACTTGCTCCAAGTCGCTGTATGCATAGTGCACCTCCTCCCAAGAAGAACACGTACTGCCTGCGAAAACCCCACCAACGGGCCCAACGCGAGAGGTAACTGGCCACCAAACAGCGAGCGAAGCGCCACTGTTCGGCGGTTCGGTTAACCGATGGGTTGGGCAACTGTGTGTAAATCATGACGTCGTAGTGTACGCCGAAGGCATGCGAGGTGGGAATTCTGGTGATCATGTGGATCGGGGCCAACGAGCGGCGACTTCTCTGCTGCTTGGAGAGACAACCGCAGTCATGCGCCGGCATTGGTGTTGGATTCTCGACCTAGCGCATTTGGGCTCGGTTTTCAGGTGCTATGAGCCGGCCAAGAGCACGACACCTATGAGCAAGACCAGACATCCGATGATCCTCCAAGGTCCAACGCGCTCGCGAAGTATCAGGATTCCAAGGAGTGCACCGATCATCATGGACATTTCGCGCACAGGGGCCACTACGCTGAGAGGAGCGCCCAGTCGCAGTGCGAAGAGGACGAGAATGTACGAAAGTGGGGACAGCGCGCCGACCGCTATGGCGAGCAGCCAATGGTTCTTCATGAGCGCAATGGACTGCCGGTGATGCGATAGCACCCAAGGCAGGAGCATCGCAAGACGGACAGCGCTTGCGCACCAGTCCAGAACGACTGGATGGACTCCCAAAGCCTTGACGCCGTACCCATCCACGACCGTGTAGCCGGCGATCATGGAACCCGTAGTCGTTCCCCAGCGTACACCGCGCTGCGCTTCGGGGTGCCGGAACTTCGCGAAGTCGCCCTGAGTGGAGATGAGGACGATGCCGGTAACGATTGCGATGAGGCCCAGAAGGCTTGCTGCCGTGGGTTGTTCCCCAAGGAGAAGGAACGCGCCTACCGTTGACAGCATCGGGCCACTCCCTCGGGCGACGGGATAGACGATGGAGAGATCAGCGGCTTGGTAGCCGCGTTGCAGGCATAGGCTGTAGGCGAGGTGCAGGGCGCCGCTCAAGACGATGCAGGTCACGACCGACAAGTCCCAGGAAAGCAACCTTGTTGCAAGTAGATAGGCGACCCAGGGCAGGTAGAAGAGGCAGGCGGCTGCGGTAGAGAAGAAGACGAAGGCTGGGCCGGCTGCCGCCGCACGCTTGGCGAGCAAGTTCCAAGTGGCGTGGATGAACGCGGCCAAGACGACCAGCGCGAGAGAAAGGAAGGACATAGACACCCCGAGTCGAAAAGCCATGGCGGAGACTCGACGTCTCCTCCTCTGGGCTTTTCTCCCTCGGGTGCAGCTACGGCAACACCGTAGTCTCTACAACGCTCGGACCAGACGACAGCCATCCGTGGCTGACCGGAACCCTAGTTGTCACTCGGTCGATAGGGCGAAGTCTAATCGATGCTCGTTGCTAGCGTGCAAGTACCCCAATGCAGTGAGCGAGTGGAGGTCGCAGGATGTGTTTTCGGCGGATCATATTTCGGAAGATCCGCTCCGGTGCTGGTGCACCGGTAGATCGGAGATGCGATCGGTCAGCCCTGAACCAGGCAGGTGACCGATGCCTGCGTCACGCCTGCGTCGCCCGTGTCCGCCTGCTGTTGCGTGGTCCAGGTGTCAATCGCAGCGAGGAAGCTCGACAGGCTGGCGGATCGAAGCGCAAACAGCGGACGCGACGACTGCCGGCACAGGCGCTTGAGTGCCCACGCCGCGTCGTGGCTGACGCAGTCCACGGGAAACATCACCACGTCCGCTCGCGGCACCCGGGCTTCGAGCAATCCTCTGCGCGTTTCCATGCCGCCGTCGTGGTGCTCGAGCGTGCATCCGGCCTCTTCACACAGGCTGCGGATGGCGTGGATTGCGCTCAAACGCCCGCCTACGTAAAGAATGGTGCGGCCGGCGAGTCGTGATGCGTAGGCGCCATTGCGCTCGGCACCGTTTCGACGATGTTCGAGCAGCCGTTCTGCCGCTTCCAGCTCGGTCTGGAGCAGGTGTTCTCGCTCCGTGGCGCTCGCCAGCGCCGTTTCGGTATGGCCGAGTGATTCGCGGGTCGTGGTGAAAAGCTGCTCGGCGCGCTCGCGGCGTCGCTCTTCCACGCCGAGCTTGCGCTCCAGGGCGGCGACAACACCACGCAGATACTCCAGACTTTCCGTCTCATCCGGGGCGGCCGGCGTGCAGGCTTCGTCGGCAGTCTTGGCGTTGTGCGCCAGCGCAGCAGCCAGCTCGCGCATCGCGGCTTCGCGCTCCGCCGCCAGCGCCTGCAGTCGTGCCTGCTGCCGTTCGGTCTTGTCCTGCAGTTCGGCGCAGCGCGATTCGAGTTCCGCCAGGCGGCGGATATCTGCGCGATTGGATGCGCCCACCAGGTGGGAAAGCATGTGTACGTCGCCGACCACCCGCTGCAGCAGCGGCACAGTGGTCGCGGGATGCGTGATCACGCACCAGTAGGCTGCGGGAATGTCGCCTGCGCGCTTCGCCTCTTCCCAGAATCCTTCGACCTTCGAGGTAGTGTCGGCCTGATCGAAGCGGCGGATCTGCGCCTCGAACTTGCGGTCCAGAGCGCGGTGCAGATGGCGGCTGGCGTCCGCGTCGCTGCTGAGCCGCACGCCGTGCTCATTAGTTTCGAGATCGCTCAGCGTAGCCGCGTGCTGGCCGACGCTGACGCTGACCAGCTTGCGGAGCTCCGAAAGACTCAGGCGGTGCGAGGATTGAGCAGTGCAGGTGAGAGTCGAGATCCTGACTTCCGACGCCGCACCGGCTGCACATCGACGGGTACCGGGCGCGGCGCGAGCGAAGAGATCAGAAGCTGTTCGACCTGGTCTGAAATGGCGCCGTGCGCGGTAGTCGATTGGCTATACGCGTAGTGACTTACTCTCACATGATGTCGAGCACTCGAGCCTCATTGGCCTCGCGCATCTCGTTATATTTTTACGTATATAACGTATTCGCCAGCCGATTGCAAAGCAGGATCGCGGGGCTTCCTACGTGCGCACGGTTGTCGCCTCGTGAACGATGGTGAAATCACCGGCCGGGCGGCCTGCTGATGGACGCAGGCGACATGGCGGCTGGACCATGATCTTCTCCTTGTGCTTCTTGATCGTCCTGGGGCGCGAGGCAGGCGTTTACGATATATTTCTTCATATATACCGCTGGCGTCAAGCGAAACGGCGCTGATCGCGGCGATCGTGATCCCGATGGAGAAAATTCATGGCAACGAGATTGCGCAGCGTGCTCCTCACCCTGCTCCTGGTAGTCGTCTCTCCCGCCGTCCTTGCGCTGCAGCCGATCGTGGTGGTGACTTCATATCCGCAGGAAGTCATCTCGCGCTTCGAAGATGCCTTCACGCGCAGTCATCCGGATCTGACCTTGGAGGTGATCTGGCGTATGCCGCGCGATGCGATGCCTTACCTCGTCAGCGAAGCGGGCAAGGGTGTGGACGTGTACTGGTCGGCGTCGGGGCGCAATTTCTCGGAGCTGGCACAGCGCGGATCGTTTCAACCGCTGCCCGAAGCCGGGCCGGAGCTTCCGGCCCAGCTGGGCGGATTCACGCTGTCCGATCCCGGCAGACGTTATGTGGCCACCGAGATGGCCACTTACGGGTTCGTCGTGAATCCGGCCTACCTGGAGCGTCACGGGCTGCCGGTGCCAAGAACCTGGAATGACTTGAGGGATCCGCGCTATCGCGGTCACGTCCTGCTGCCGACCCCCTCGCGCGTAGGCTTCGCACCGCTCATGGTCGAAGTGCTCCTGCAGCGCTTCGGCTGGGAGGAAGGCTGGGCATTGCTCAGCGAGATCGCGGCCAATTCGGAGCTGTGGGCGCCCGGCGGTGCGTTCATCACGGAGGAAGTGGCCAGCGGGCGCAAAGGCGTCGCCGTCACCATCGACTTCTTTGCCTCGTCCGAGATCGCCAACGGCGCACCGGTGGAGTTCGTGTATCCGGACGTCATCGGCATATCACCGGGACACGTGGCGATCATGCGCGACAGTCCCAATCCCGACGCAGCGCGCCGGTTCGTGGATTTTCTGCTCTCGGCGGACGGGCAGCGCCTGCTCGCGCATCCAGACATCCGCAAGCTTCCGGTGCGTCCGGAGGTGTACGCGACGCTTCCGGCCGACCAGTTCAACCCGTTCTCCACAGCCGCACGCAGCCGGTTCGACTTCGCCCAGGCCAAGGCACTGGAACGGCTGGCGGTCGACAATGCCGTATTCGATGCGATGATCACGCTGCAAGGCCCCCGGCATGCGCGGCTGTGGCAGCTGCTGCACGAAGTCGAGGCGTCGTTGCGCTCGGGCGAGTTTGCCGATGGCGAAGAGGTGCTGAGCAAAGCACGCGCGCTGGCGCTGCTGCCCCCGATCGATGAGGCGCAGTCGCAGTCGGACGAAGTGCGTGCCGCGCTGGGAAATCGTGCCGTGCGTGGCGGCACCGAAACCCCGCCGCAGATGACACGACTTCAGAGCGAATGGGTGGAGGCCGTGGCGCAGCGCCATGATTCCGCGATCGCCATGCTCGAATCGCTCCTCGCCTCTCAGCACGATCGAAGCGCGGCCGCTGCCGTCGTACGATGATTGTGGGCAGGTTGGCGGTCGCTGCGCTGGCGGCGATCGGCGCGCTTTGCGCAGCGTTTCCGGCCTCGCCCGAGTCGGCGGCAGGGGGCAGCTCGACCGTCGCCATGCGTTCGCGCGAAGCGTACTCGCAGCCCAGCCCCGCGCTTCCCGCCGATCGCCTGGCGGAGTTTTTTCTTGGACGCGCGTTATTCAGGCAGGTGTGGGTGATCCCGCCTGCGCTCGATTCCGACGTCGACGGGCTCGGCCCCACCTTCAACCGTCCTTCCTGTGTCGCCTGTCATCTGAAGAATGGGCGCGGCTTCGCACCCGAAGCGGTGGAGGATCCTCTGCGTGCGATGCTGGTGCGCATCAGCGTCCCCGGCACCACGGACAAGGGCGCACCGCTGCCGCATCCCGCCTATGGCGATCAGCTCAACGATGCAGCAGTGCCGGGCGTGCCGCGCGAGGGACGCGTGCTCGTGAATTGGCAATATCGGACCGAGCGCTTCGCCGACGGCAGCACCATCGAGCTGCGCAAGCCGGCCATCGAATTCGCACAGCTTGCCTTTGGTCCCGTGGGAGATGATCTGCTGCTGTCTCCGCGCATCGGTTCGCCGGTATTCGGACTGGGTCTGCTCGAGGCGGTGAGCGATACGGCATTGCACGCGCAGGCCGCGCGCGAGAAGCCGGATGGGATCACCGGCCGCGTCAACCTCGTCTGGGACGAAAGCGCGCAGCAAAAGCTGCCCGGACGCTTCGGCTGGAAAGCCAACGTCGCCACGCTCCGGCAGCAGGTGGCTTCGGCCCTGCTGGGAGACCTGGGCATCACCTCTCCGGTCCTGCCACGGGAAAACTGTCCGCCGGCGCAGGTTGCATGCGCATCCGCGGTGAACGGGGGAGATCCCGAGCTCAACGAGGCACAGCTACGATCCATGGTGCTGTACCAGCAGGCCCTCGCGGTTCCGGCAGCCCGTACCGCCGACGATCCGGCAGCCGTGCGCGGCAGGGCAGTGTTCATGCAGGCCGGCTGCCAGCACTGTCATCTCCCGCAGCTGCAGATCGGCACCCATCCCGAGCACGCATGGCTGTCGAACCAGACTATCGAGCCCTACACCGATCTGCTGCTGCATGACATGGGGGACGAGCTGGCCGACGGACGTCCGGACTTCGAAGCCTCGGGAAGACAATGGCGTACCGCCCCCCTGTGGGGCATCGGGCTGACCAAGGTGATCAGCGATCGGGAGAGCTATCTGCACGATGGCCGCGCCCGCACCTTGATGGAGGCCATCATGTGGCACGGCGGCGAGGCGCAGGCCGCGCGCGAACGCGTGCGATCGCTCAGCGCATCCGAACACGCGGACCTGATCCGCTTCCTGGAATCGCTGTAACAGACTGCTGATAAGCTCGCGGCTGATGCGGGCTTGCACGGCATGCACTTGCCACGTTTCCATAGATAGAATGAATGCCCGCGTACGTGCCGAGATCGCTGTAACACGCGGTGGAAGGCACGCGCTTTTGCACCGGCAAGAACGACAAGAAGAGGCGTGGGGCGTCGCAACCAAGGGAGATCGACTCGTGAAGTATCGCCTGCTGGGCCGTACCGGCCTGTTCGTTTCAGAAATCTGCCTGGGCACCATGACCTGGGGCGGCAAGGGCCGCTTCCAGATCGTGGGCAAGCTCGGCCTCGATGACGCCAAGGCGCAACTGCGTGCAGCCTTCGACGCCGGCATCAACTTCTACGACACCGCCGACGTGTATTCGGAAGGCGAATCCGAGCGTCTGCTCGGCCAGGCGATCCGCGACGTCGGCCTGCCGCGCGAGGAGTTGGTGATCGCGACCAAGGCGCGCATCCGCATGGGCGAAGGTCCCAACCGCGTCGGACTGTCGCGCGTGAACATCCTCAACGCCATGGACGCCAGCCTGAAGCGCCTGGGCCTGGATCACGTCGATCTGTACCAGATGCACGGCGTGGACTTCCTCACGCCCATGGACGAAACGCTGCGCGCGCTCGACGACCTGGTGCGCTCCGGCCGCGTGCGCTACGTCGGCGTGTCGAACCATGCAGCCTGGCAGATCATGAAGGCATTGGGGGTCTCGCAGCAGCACGGCTGGAGCCGCTACGAGAGCGTGCAGGCCTACTACTCGATTGCCGGGCGCGATCTCGAGCGCGAGATCGTGCCGCTCGCCCAGGATCAGCAGCTGGGCATCCTGGTATGGAGTCCGCTCGCCGGCGGACTGCTGTCGGGCAAGTTCAGCGAGGCGGCGCCCGGGCCGGAGGGGGCGCGTCGCACCACGTTCGATTTTCCGCCGGTGGATCGCACGCGCGCCTTCAAATGTGTGGAGGCGATGCGTCCGATCGCGCAGGCGCACGGTGTGTCCGTGGCGCGCGTGGCGCTTGCCTGGACGCTGCAGCAGCCCGGCATCACCAGCGTGATCATCGGCGCCAAGAGCACCGCGCAGCTCGCGGACAACATCGCGGCTGCCGATCTGGTGCTGTCGGACGGCGAGTTGGCGACGCTGGATGAAGTGAGCAGGCTGCCGGCCGAGTATCCAGGCTGGATGATCGCGTTCCAGCGCCGCGATCGCGAGCCGGGCTCGGCGATCAAGTTCGAGACCAAGCCGGCCGACAAGCGCGGCTGATCGAAGGAAGCGCGCTACCGACGACGCGCCGCCCGCAGCCGGGCTGCACCCATGGCCGGAACCAGCCTGCTCGCGCTCATCGACGACATCGCCAGCGTGCTGGACGACGTGTCGGTGCTGACCAAGGTTGCCGCGAAGAAGACTTCGGGCGTACTCGGTGACGACCTGGCGCTGAATGCGCAGCAGGTCTCCGGCGTGCGCGCCGAGCGCGAGCTGCCGGTGGTATGGGCGGTGGCCAAGGGATCGTTGCGCAACAAGGCAATTCTGGTCCCTGCCGCGCTGCTGATCGCTGCCTTCGCCCCCTGGCTGGTGACACCGCTGCTCATGATCGGCGGCGCCTTCCTGTGCTACGAAGGCGTGGAGAAGCTCGCGCACCGCTTCCTGCATTCGGCACAGGAAGACGAGCAGGCGCATGTGCAGCGTTTGCGCGCGCTTACCGAAAGCGGCGTCGATCTGGTGACGCTCGAGCGCGACAAGATCAAGGGCGCAATCCGCACCGATTTCATCCTCTCGGCCGAGATCATCGCCATCACGCTGGGAACAGTGGCGAATTCTCCACTGACCACGCAGATCGGCGTGCTGGTCGGCATCGCACTGCTGATGACGGTCGGCGTGTATGGGCTGGTGGCCGGCATCGTCAAGCTGGACGATGCCGGTGCAGCACTGCTCCAGCGCAGCGGACCGGGGTTGGTCGATCGAATGCAGCGTGCCGTTGGCGCGGGCATCCTGAGTGCCGCGCCCTACCTCATGAAGTTCCTGTCCGTGGCCGGCACGATCGCGATGTTCCTGGTCGGCGGCGGCATTCTGACGCACGGCATCGGGCCACTGCATCACGCCATCGAACAGCTGGCCGGGCAGATCGCTGCGGCAACCGGCTCGGGTATCCTCGGCGGTATCGCGTCGATGCTGCTCGACGCCCTCACCGGTCTCATCGCAGGTGCGATCGTCGTCGGTGCGGTGCTGGCGTTGCAGCGCCTTCGTCGCGTATGGGCCTGAGGGTGCCGCGCACGGTGACGGCGTGCACTTCCCAGGGCGCGAGCTGCTGCGGCGACTGCTGCAGGAGCACGCGGCGCACGAAATAGTGCATCAGGATCTGCGCCTGCTGCTCGCGGTTGAATGCGGCAAACGGCTTCGCCCGCAACGTGGCCTGCGCACCCTCGCCCAGCGTATCGCCCGCCGAGGCAGCGTATGCGCTGTCGCCCCGTCGCAGATCGGCGCCGTAGTCGTAACCCTCCCCGAAGAATTGCGCATGCAGGGCCTGCCACAGGCAGCAAGGTCCATCGACCTGCGCCTGCCAAACATGGGTGAGCTCGTGGATCAGCAGGGCGCGGGTCAGGGTGTGGCCCGGGGCGACGTGGATCAGGTTGCCGGTGACGAACGCACGCGGTGGACCGCCGCCTTGCAGCAGGCGCTGCGCAACGAACAGCAGGCGATGCAGGCCACCCGGCTTGGCCACCCGCACCCGATCCAGGTCGATGCCCTGGCCGAAGACCAGATGCGCGTCGGCGCGCTCGCGCGCGTCGAGGGTGCGGTAGCGGCCGAGCAGCCCGAGCAGCACTGCGATCAGACTGGATGCACCACCGCCGATCATGCGCAGCAGTGCCGCCCCGAACAGATGCACGCGTCCGTGCGCTCCGGCCGTGCGCACGTGCCCGCCGAGCAGGAGTCGGCAGGCGTGCAGGGCATGGGCCGCATCGGTGCGCGCCCACAGGACCAGCGGATCGAGACAGCGCTCGCGCAGCGTGTTGCTCATGCTTTGCTGCGCGCGTCCGGGCAGCGCTTCGCCTGCGCGCAGGCAAGCTGTGGCACGTGATTTGCCGCGAACACGGGTTCCACGCCGAGGCATCGGCAGTCGGGCGCACCGGGTGCGAGGACCGCGGCTGGTCCGGGTGTCGATGTACGGTACATGCAACGTGGCGTCATGCGCCGGTTACGTAGGCTCATGCTATTCTTCGCCGCCGGTGAGAGTCAGGTACGGG
>JAHCKU010000007.1 GCA_026125625.1 Burkholderiales bacterium
AGATCGGGCGGTCGATGAAGAAGCGCGAGAACATGGAATGCGATGCTTGTTTAGTTTTGGGCTGCCTGTGCGCCGCCTGCGCTGCCTCGTTCCGTGGCGGGCGGCGGGGTCGCAGGTTGACCTTCCGGCACGAACTGCGTCACGCGCACCGTGGCGCCGGGTGGGGCCTTGGCCATGCCATCGACCATGACGCGCTCGCCTGCCTGCAGGCCTTGCGTGATGATCCAGTCATCCCCGCTCCACTGCCCGACCTGCACCGGCCGTGGTTCGACCACGTTGCTGGCGTTCACCACCAGCACCAGTTTGCCCTGCGGACCCTCCAGCACCGCCCGCTGCGGCACCGCCAGGGCATCGGGAAACGAGCCGCCCTCCAGTCGTACGCGCACGAACTGGCCAGGGCGCAGCGACTGATCCGGATTGGGCAATACCGCACGCATCTCACCGGCGCCGGTGGACGGGTTGATGCGCACGTCGGTGAAGTCCACGCGTCCGGCGCGCGCGTAGGTACGGCCGTCGGCGGTGCGTACGCTGACGGTGAAGCGCCCGTCCTTGGGCAGGTGCAGCCGTCCATCCGCGCTCTGGCTGGTCAGGCGCAGATGATCACTCTCGGAGACGCTGAACACGACATGGATCGGGTCGACCTGAGAGATCGTGGTCAACAGTGTCTGCTGTGCTTCCACCAGGCTGCCGATGGACTTCAACGCGCGACTGGTGACCCCGCTCAGCGGCGCGGCCACACGCGTGTAGTCCAGATCGAGACGCGCCTGTTCCAGCATCGCCTGCGCTGCCTGGACTTCGGCCGCGGCGACTTCTTCCGTGGCCAGCGCATCGTCGTAGGCCTTGCGCGTGATCATGCCTTTCTCCAGCAACGGTTCGATGCGCTCGACCTCGCGCCGGGCCTGGTTGCGTCGCGCGTGGGCCGCGGCCAGGTTCGCCTCTGCGCGCGTGCGCGCTGCCTGGAACGGTGCGGGATCGATGGTGAACAGGCTCTGCCCCTTGCGCACTACCTTGCCCTCTTCGTAATTCCAGCTGAGCAGGATTCCGGATACCCGCGAGCGCACTTCCACCTCCTGTACCCCGGCGGTCTGCCCGACGTGCTCGAACACGACGGGGATGGTGCGTGGAGCCAACGTGACCACCGCAACCTCGGGCGGGGGTGGGGGCGGCGGTGCCGCGTCCTGGGAAGGGCCGCAGGCGCTGGTGGCAAGCGCGAGCGAAACGATGCAGATGATGCAGCGAAGGGCGGAGACTGCGGAGGTCACGAGCTCATCCTAAATCGTAATGGTGGGCAAGCGCGCAACGATCACCCGCCGCGACAGGTCGACGCATGAACCGCTCGTGCAGCCAGGGGAGAAGAATTAGGGCGTGCTTGCCTGACGGGTGTCGAAAGATTACTGCGCGGGCGTGATCCGGGTTGCGCGATGCTTGGAATCCTCAGGTGCTGCCTGCCTACATCATGGCCCCTGTGTACCCCAGCGGCTCGCCTCGGAAGGCCCGCTCTCCATACCTCTGACGGCCTGTCAGGATGCCGTTGCGCTCTGCGCGTCGGCGTTGCGACCGCATAACCGTTGCGGAGCGCCGACTAACAGGAACGCGGATTTGGCGAGTGCTAACCGGCGGGTATCCGGTCGAGAAACGAAGACGCAGTCCCAGACGCGAGCTCCAGATTGCCGGTCTCGCGTCTCCATGTCTTCGACCAGGGCGTTGTAGCACCGCCCAGCTGCGCGTGAACCAGTGCTCTCCGATGTTGCCGAGGTTCTTCAGATCGTTCTCGCCCCGTGCCAGCGGGCACCAAGCCAGGCCAAGACGGTCAGGAGAGCGAGTAGCTCAATCCGATGGTGTTGCGGTCGCCGTAGAAATAGTGCAGCTGGAAGCGATGCCCGCTTGCACTGACACCGGTGTCGGTACGGCCGGTATAGAACGTGTAGGTGCCGCGATAGCTGTTCCAGTAGCGCTCGAGTGACAGCATGCCCAAATCGGCAGATCCCACCGGGGCGCCGGCGATGTGTCCGAGCTGAAGCTGCCGCAAGCCGAGTTCGCTATGCCGCAGGGCGGCGTTGACTCCCCATCCGTCACCGAAACTGGTACCGATCTGACCCAGCATCGACCACTCCGAGGTCAGGCCCGTGCCCTGCGCCTGAGTGGTTTCCAGCAGCGTGGTGAGGCGCTCCGAGATCGAATGATAGATGCCGGCAGAGGCTTCGCCGGAAATGGCGTCGCCCAGCGTGCTGTAGCCATAGCTGCTGTCGCCGGATTCGCCGTCGAGACGCCGGGTATCCATGAGGCTCGCACCGGGCCGCAGGGTCTCGAAGCGCAGATCGGCAGTGCGCGAGGCGTCTCTGTTCTGGGCGTACGCGTCTGCGTAGCAGCCGAGTGCAGCGGCGATGATGGTCAGTGCAGCGATGTATCTCATCAGAATCTCCGCGATCAGCCAGCGGATAGCGGACGCGACATGGTAGCGCGCCCGGGAAGTTCTGGCGAGCCTGCTGCGCGCCACTGTTGCACAACTGACTCAGGCAACGACGCACCGATTCAATGCGGGGAGGGTTGTGCCTGCACCGCAAGGTGGCGCAAGGGGCGCTCTCATCGTCGCCAACGGCCCCATTTTCATGGACATATGCAGAGGTGGCATGTGCGTTGCAATTGGGGGCCGAGGGGGCGGATGGCCGACATGCAATTCCTACACATCATGAAGCGACTGGGGCAGTCTGCAGGCGAGACCGATGCGCTCGACGAGGACGATGCCTATCATCTGTTCTCGGCCATGCTCGATGGCGGACTGCCTGATCTCGAGCTTGGTGCCGCCATCACTGCGTTGCACTTCAGGATCGAATCGACCGCCGAGCTGCTGGGTCTTCATCGTGCGGTGTGCGAGCGATCGTATGTGCTGAACATGCCAGATACCCACATGCGGCCACTGGTGATTCCCGCCTATGGCGGCGCGCGGCGGGAGCCGAATCTGCTTCCCCTGCTCGGCCTGCTCCTGCGCCGGCTGGGGGTGCCGGTAGTGTTCCACGGCACCCTGGAAGGCAGCGGCTATGCCGCAGCCGTCTACATCCTGCGCGAGTTCGGGGTATTGCCGAGCGCCACGGTGTCGCAGGCGCAAACGGCATTGCTCGAAGACGGCATTGCCTACCTGCCGGTAGGCGCATTGTGTCCGGGACTGGCCGCGCTTCTGGCCTTGCGTAATCGCCTGGGCATGCGCAACAGCGCACACGTTGCGGCCAAGATACTGGATCCGTTTGCAGGGGCCGGTGTGGTCATGGCCGGTGCCTCGAGCACCATCTATCTCGATCGTCTGGCGGCTTTCTTCGTTGCTTCGGGGACTGCCGGTCTGCTGCTGGCGAGCACGGAAGGGGAGCCCTTCGCCAATCCGCGCCGGCGGCCGCGCATCGAGTTCTTCAATCAGGGCGAGCGCCGCATCCTGTTCGAGGAAGAGGCGGGACCGGTCAAGTCGGTGGCCGGGCTGCCGGCGGCCATCGATACGCAGGCAACCGCGGCCTGGATGCAGGCGGCATTGTCGGGCGAGGCGCTCATCCCGCATCCGCTCGTCAATCAGCTCGCGTGTTGCCTCTACGCCGTCGGCTATACTGATGACATGAATCAGGCCAAGGCCATCGCTGCGGTCGAAGCCGGCAGCCTCGGCGTCGTGGGACGTCGACGTATCGACAGCGGGCGCGCGTCGCGCTCCCCTACGCATTAGATCCGGAATGCGCAGATGATCGAAGCCGTCGAACGATCGGACTGCCTGCCCCTCTGGGCTGCTTCTGGGCAGGTGCCGCTGCGCCTGCGCGTGGGCTGCGCCACGGGCGCAGCGCCCGGCAAGGCGAACGAGGACTACTACGGCGTTGCGCGGATGCAGGAAATGCCGGAGCGCGGCGTGGTGCTGGCACTGGCCGATGGCATCAGCCCCGATGCCGGGGCGCGTGCTGCATCCGAGATGGTGGTGCGATCACTGCTGCACGACTTCTATGCTGTTCCCGCAGGCTGGAGCGCTTCACGCGCGCTCGACCGCCTGCTGGAAGCCACCAACGACTGGCTCACGTCCGAAAACCGGCGCCGCCCGGCACTGGCCGGCGTGGTGGTGGCACTGAGTGTGCTGGTATTGCGCGACGACAGCTACTCCCTGGCGCACGTTGGCGATACGCGTGTGTATCGGCATCGAGGCCGGCATCTGCGCCAGCTGACGGTCGATCACACCTGGCCGCGACGCGATATGCGTCATGTCCTCAAGCGCGCGGTCGGCCTCGATACCTATCTGGTCGCCGACTTCGCCGAGGGCGAGTTGCGCGCCGGCGATACCTTCCTGATGGTGAGCGACGGGGTATGGGATGTGCTCGGTGACAAGGCACAGCAGTCGATCCTGGAAGGCAGCGCCGATCCCCATGGTGCCGCGCAGCAGCTGGTCGCCGATGCGCTCAAGCACCAGGCCGGTTACATGGGACGCAATGACGCCACCGCGGTGGTCGCGATGGTGGAAACAGCGAGGTGATCGCGTCGCCGTCCGGGTTTGTTCAGTGCTGGGGCTTTGGATAAAATCGTTGATTCCCCACCTTGGAGACCGGAACATGCAGCATGAACTTCCTGCACTCCCCTATGCAATGGATGCCCTTCAGCCGCACCTGTCCAAAGAGACGCTGGAGTTCCATTACGGCAAGCACCATCAGGCTTACGTCACCAACCTCAACAATCTGATCAAGGGTACCGAATTCGAGAACGTGCCCCTCGAGGACATCATCAAGAAGTCTTCGGGTGGTGTGTTCAACAACTCGGCGCAGGTATGGAACCATACCTTTTTCTGGCACTGTATGAAGCCGGGCGGCGGCGGGCAGCCGTCTGGCAAGCTGGCCGAAGCAATCACCGCGAAATGGGGCTCCTACGACGCGTTCAAGGAAGCCTTCACCAAGTCCGCGGTCGGCAACTTCGGATCCGGCTGGACCTGGCTGGTGAGAAAGCCGGACGGTTCGGTGGATATCGTCAACACCTCGAATGCGGGGACCCCGCTCACCACTTCCGACCGTGCCCTGCTTACCATCGACGTGTGGGAGCACGCCTACTACATCGACTATCGTAATGCCCGCCCCAAGTTCGTCGAGACCTTCCTGACCAGTCTGGTGAACTGGGACTTTGCCGGCAAGAACCTCGGCGCCTGACCGGCTGCCGGATTCCGGTGCCGCCCCGACGTGACAAGGCCCTCGACGAGGGCCTTGTTCATTGGTGCGGTACCTTGCGCAATCCTTCCACGCGATCGCCGCGCTTGATGCCACGCTTGGCGAACCATCCCTGATTGACTTCCAGCGCGTACTTCGCGGGCTTCGCAGCCTGATGGCTGTCCTCGGTAAGAGGCTGCATGTCCTCGATGTTGAGGATGACGCCGTTGCGATCGAGGAAGGCCACCGACAACGGTACGTAGGTGTTCTTCATCCACATCGCCCACAAGCCTTCGTGCTCGTAGATGAACAGCATGCCGGCGTTATCGGGAAGATGCTTGCGCCCCATCAGCCCGCGCTGCTTCTCCTCGTCGGTGCGCGCGAGCTCGGCACGCAAGACGTTGCCCTTGATGGTAAGCGGATAGGTGAGTAGCGGATCGGCACGCACGCCGGCGCTGCAGGCGAGCACGAATGCCACGGCAATCCATTTCAGATTCAAGGACTTCTCCGAAAAATTCGATCTCTGCGTGCATAAAGTATCACGGCGCAGTGTCGATAAAGCCGGCGGTGGCTGCCACCGCCTGCGGAAGCATGACCTTCTCCATGGGTCCTGAATGCGTTGCGCCCTACCTGGTTGACCGGATCCGCTCCGGGGCCGGCCGTGCCCGTTCCCCAGCTCCTGCGTCCGCTGCGGCGCACGGAAGACACATCACGACAGACGGTCGGATGGAACCGACTGCAGGAATTCAACGGATGCGTGCACGACTGCTGATAGTAGATGACGATGAATTGAATCGCGAAATCGTTCGCGGATATCTGGAGGACGAGGACTGCGACCTGGTCGAGGCAGAGTCGGGTGAGCAGGCGCTGCGTCTGCTGACCGCCGGTGATTTCGATGCCGTCCTGCTGGACCGGATGATGCCCGGCATCGACGGGGTCGAGGTGCTGCAGCGCATGAAGGAAATTCCCCGCCTGGCCAGCGTGCCGGTGGTGTTCCAGACCGCTGCTGCTGCGCTCGATCAGCTGACCGAGGGGCTGCGCCTGGGGGCATGCTATTACCTGACCAAACCCTACCATCGTGACGTGCTGGTGACGGCGGTGCATTCGGTTCTCGATCTTGGGCGCCAGCGGCGGGAACTGCGTGCGAAAGTGGCGGAATACAGCGGGGTCATGCATCTCGTGGACGAGGCGCACTTCCGTTACCGTTCCATGGAAGAGGGACGGGCGCTGGCCGCGGCGCTGGCCACGATATGTGCCGAACCGGAACGCGCGGCGGTGGGGCTGGTCGAGCTGTTCGTGAATGCCGTGGAGCATGGCAACCTCGGCGTCAACTTCGAAGAGAAGGCGCGCCTGCTGACTGCCGGGCAGTGGCTGAGCGAGTTGCAGCGGCGGCTCACCCTTCCTGAAAACGCTGGCAAGGTGGTCCAGGTATGGGTGTCTCGCGAGGCGGACGAGATGGTGGTGACCATCCGTGATCAGGGCAAGGGCTTCGATTGGCACAAGTACTTGATATTCGACGAGAGCCGGGCGTGCTATCCCAACGGGCGCGGCATTGCGCTCGCGCGTCAGATCGCCTTCACTACGCTGGACTATCGCGGTTGTGGCAACGAGGTGCAGGTCCGGCTCACGGCTGCATCCGGGCCTGGAGCGCATGCGCCGGGCGCGGTTGATCTGCCCCAGGTACTCGGCCTGAAGGCCGGCGAATGAACGCCGCTGCGCGGCAGGGCGCGAAGGCCGGCGGGATGAGCAGCATGTCGCTGCAGTGTGCGCCGGAGATGATGTCATCCTCGCACCTGGCGGGATCGCTCGACATTCTGCTGGTCGATGATTCGCCTGCGGAACGCACCCAGCTCGAGGCGTTCCTGCTGGCCAAGGGTCACCGCGTGCGCAGCGCCGGTCAGGGGGAAGAAGCATTGGCGCTGTTCGACGAGGAGCGCACCGATATCGTCCTGATGGATGTGATGATGCCGGTGATGGATGGGATCGAGGCCACGCGCCGCATCAAGGCGCGCTGCAAGCGATGGGTGCCGGTGATTCTCCTCTCCGGGCTTACCGCCGATACCGATACCGTGCGCGGACTGGAAGCTGGTGCCGATGACTATCTGAGCAAGCCGCTCCACCTGCCGCTGCTCAACGTGAAGCTGCAAGCCTTTCAACGTATCGCCCAGACCGCGCACATGCTGGCGCAACGACGCGAGGAGGCGGAGGCCGAGACGGCCATGGCCATCGCCCTGATGGAAGGCATGGTCAAGCGTCAGCAAGGCCTGCAGGATCCGGCACTATCCTGGGCCGTGCATCCGTCGTCGCGCTTCAGCGGCGATCTGGTTGCTGCAGCCCGTACGCCCTCTGGCCGTCTGGTGGCGATGCTGGCCGATGCGACCGGTCATGGTCTGCCGGCAGCCATCAGCTTGCTGCCGATGGTTCAGGTGTTCTACGGCATGCTGCGCAAGGATCTGGGAGTCGGCGACGTGGCGGGTGAAATGAACCGCCGGCTCCGGGAATATGCTCCGCCTGGTGTGTACATGGCCGCGGCTCTGATTGCATTCGACCCGGCGCGCAAGCAGATCGAAGTATGGAACGGTGGCATCCCGCCCGGGGTATGGGTTTGCGAGGGCAAGGAACTGTCCACCGATGCCCTGGGTTCGCGCCACCTGCCGCTGGGCATTCTCCCCGATGCCCAATTCGACTCCACCTGCATCGTCGTCGATGTCACGTCCGGCGGCCACGTGGTGTTCTTCTCCGACGGGCTGATCGAAGCCACGGATGCAGTCGGCACCGCTTTCGGCGTCGAGCGCGTGCGCACACAGATCCTGGCCCAGCCGGCGGCCGAAGCCCTTCCGCGCATTTTGCAGGCAGCGCATGCACACATGAATAATTCACATGCTCATGATGATATTTCCATCATGATGATCGAGCTCGCCTGAGCCTTCTCGAAAGCCTGCATGTTGCGGCGCAATATCCATTGCCCGCTGCCCCGAAACCCGCATGGAAACTTGTTGACAACGATATACCGCTTCTTTATCGTTGCCCACGCTGTGCTAGCAGCAGTTCCTTTGGGAATCCGTCTAGACGTTCCTCCAAAGGAAAATCAATCAATAACCCGGCACTGAGCGTGAGGATTTCCCAGATCTCGCAAGGTGCCATATACCGGGAGGTGCTCCTCAATGGTGAAGCAACTGTCGCTCAAGAATGCGGTGTTGGCCATGGCCGCCGCAGCAGCGTTCGGTGCTTCAGCGCAGGTGTTCGCGCAAGGTGTGGATACGCTCGAGTCCAAGCTCTATCCACGCTACGTGACGGACGATATGCTGCTGAATGCCGACAAGGATACGCAGAACTGGCTGCATTACGGCAAGGACTACGAGTCCACCCGTTACAGCGCTGCCAAGCAGATCAACAAGGACAACATCAAGAACCTCAAGCCGGTCTGGAATCTTTCCTTCGGTGTGCTGGAAGGTCAGGACAGCGAAGCGGTGGTCGTGAACGGCATGATCTACGTCACCACCTCGTTCAACCGCGTCATCGCGGTCGACGCGGCGAGCGGAAAGATCGCGTGGAAGTACGAGCGCGAACTGCCCGGCGACGTGTTCCCGAAGCTGTGCTGCGATGTGGTGAACCGCGGCGTTGCCGTCTATAAGAACAAGGTCTACCTCGCGACCCTCGACGCGCACGTGGTCGCGCTCGACAACGCGACTGGTGCTGTGGTGTGGGACAAGAAGCACGGCGACTACCCGTACGCCGAGACCTTCACCCTGATGCCGATGGCCCTGCGTAACAAGATCATCATCGGTACTGCAGGTGCCGAGTACGGCGTACGCGGCTGGATCAAGGCGCTCAACGCCGATACCGGCGAGATGGTATGGCAGACCTATACCATTCCCGGAACCGGCGAGCCCGGCAACGAGACCTGGCCCGGCGAATCCTGGAAGTACGGTGGTGGTTCGGCCTGGATCACCGGTTCCTACGACAAGGCCACCAACGCGCTGTACTGGCCGGTCGGCAACCCTGGCCCTGACTTCGACCGTCACGTACGTGTCGGTGACAACCTGTTCAGCAACAGCACGCTGGTAATGGATCCCGATACCGGCAAGATCAAGAGCTACTTCCAGTACACGCCCAACGATCCCTATGATTATGACGGTGTGAACGAAGTAATCCTGGTCGACATCGGCGGCAAGAAGCTGTGGCTGCACGGCGATCGGAACGGTCACGTCTACGGTATCGATCGTGTCAACACCAAGAAGACGGCGTACGGTCAAGAGCACACCTGCGTTTGGGTATCCCCCTTGCAGCGCGTGAACTGGACCAAGCCCATGAGCCCGGCCAACAACTGCAAGCCGATCTTCAATTGGCCAGAGAAGGACGTGGTGTATGACAAGGTGACCACCGACATCGCTCCTTCGCTGGACGGCGGTAAAGAGTGGCACCCGATGGCGTACAGCCACCGCACCAAGATGGTCTACGTCCCCGTCTATGACTTTGCCATGGACCTCCAGGCCAAGAAGATGGAGTGGAAGCGGGGTGAGTGGTACCTGGGTGCGAAGGTCATCACCTTCAATGCCGGCGCGGGCGCCATCAAGGCCTTCGACGCAGCCACCGGCAAGCTGGCGTGGATCAAGTCCCAGTCCTATCCGGCTACCAGCGGCCTGCTGGCCACGGGTGGCGGCCTGGTGTTCTACGGCGATCCGGAAGGCTATTTCAATGCAGTGGACGACGAAACTGGCGAGCATCTCTGGTCCTTCCAGACCGGTTCCGGCGTTCATGGCAACCCGACCACCTTTACCGTCAATGGCAAGCAGTACGTGTCGATCGTGTATGGTGCGGGCGGCGGCGGTATCTGGCCGCTGTACTTCGCCGACTGGCTCAAGACCAATACCAAGGGCGGCGGTCTGATGGTGTTTGCGGTCGACTGATCAGCGGTATCACGTAACAGGATCGTTTGATCGGGAGGGAGGGCGAGCGCCCTCCCTTCGCTTTTTTTCAGGGAGTTCGACTCGCCGGGAAGTTTCGGAGACCATCCTCGCAGCGAAGAGGGGATCCGATCGACTCGATGGCAGTAAGGAGCGGTTGTAATGAAGCTGTGGAAATCATCAGTACTCGCGCTCATGCTGGGGTTCGTCGCATTCGGTGCGAGGGCGCAGAGCACCGAGGAGATCACCGACACCCTGGAGCGCGCCAAGTCGAAGGGTGTGATTTTCGGATGTGCCTATCCGTACACGTTTCCTTCCGCGGAGGTCAACGCGAATCCACCCGGTTATGACGTGGAGATCTTCCGCGAACTCGCGAAGCGGGGTGGAATGCGGGTCGAGATGCATTGGGTGTATGTTCGCTCACGAGCCAGCGTGCAGCGCGCTTTCCGCGAGTCCATTCTGGCAAAGCGTTGCGATGTCTTTCTGAACCTCGGCGAGAGCGGGGAAGAGGACGACGGCATGGGAATGAATCGCATGGCGTTCACCAAGCCGCACATGAGTCAGGCTTATGTGCTGGCGGTGCAGGGCACTGCTGAAGGAATGAAGAGCATCGATGAGGTGCACAAGGCGGGCATCAAGATCGGCGTGAACATGTCCACTCCAGCAGATAGCTGGCTGTTCGACGAAGGAATCCCCCGTGCCATCTACTTCGGTGAGGAGCGTATGATGAAGGCGTTGGTCGATGGTGAAATCGACGCCGCACTGCTATGGACTCCGTCCTTCGGAGCCGCCAAGCGCAATTTCCCCAAGGCGGGCTTCCATCTGGTCAATAACTACGAGCCTCTGCCCGAGCATCGCTATAACACGCGCTTCGGTGTTCGCAAGGAAGACCAGAGCCTGCTCAAGTTCCTCAACGAGGGAATCGACGAATTGACGGTCAACGGGACGATCAAGCGGATCGTTGAAAGTTACAATGTGCCTTACTACGCGCCGGTTTCTAAATAGGTAGTCAATACGAGGAGGAAGCAAGCAAATGTTGCAGGTTGTTTCAAGTCGCGCCGCGCGCTTGTTCGCAGCGCTGTTCCTGGGTCTCACGCTGGGCGTGGGGCTGTGCATCGTGTCGGCACCGTCCGCCCATGCTCAGCACAAGATGAACGAGAACGACATGGAACTGCCGATCGACGACCCGCAAGTGGTCGAACTCGGCCGTGAGAAGTACGCGCAGCGCTGCTCGTTCTGCCATGGTGGCGGTGGCAAAGGTGGCAAGGGGCCATGCCTGACCTGTGGCAAATTCCCTTATTCGGGCAATACCAACACGGGCGTCTATACCACGATCGCGGTCGGCATCACCAACCGCTCCATGGGCGGAACGATGGGTGCTTTTGGCACGACGATGAGTGCCGAGGAGATCACCGCGGTACTGACCTTCATGCGAGCCGAAGAGCGCCGCCGCATCGAAGCAGGTGAGATTCCGGATCCGTACAAGCAGGATTAAGGATATCAAAACAAGAACGGCCGGCATCCGCCGGCCGTTTTTCGTTGTGCCGGGCGGGAGCGCGCACATCGCGCCTGGCGACGGCCGGCCTGAGGGCAGTTAGGCTCATCGAGCCTGCTGACCCGAAGGGGTGCGGAAGAGCGAAACCTGCTTCCAGGCCGGATTTCAGCGTCAGTGCTTGCCGGTGCTGCCGAATCCTCCGGTGCCGCGTTCGCTTTGCACGAATTCCTCCACGCGGTTGAAGCGTATCTGCAGCACAGGCACCACGACCAGTTGTGCGATCCGTTCCATCGGATTCAGGATGAACGGTTCCGCTCCGCGATTCCACACCGACACCATGATCTGACCCTGATAATCGGAATCGATCAATCCCACCAGATTGCCCAAAACGATGCCGTGCTTATGACCAAGCCCGGAACGCGGCAGGACCATCGCCGCCAGGCTGGGATCGGCCAGATGGATCGCAAGTCCGGTGGGGACCAGTTCGCTACGGCCAGGTTCCAGTCGCAAAGGGGTATTCAGGCAGGCGCGTAGATCCAGGCCCGCGGCCCCCGTTGTTGCATAGGCAGGAGGAAACGCCGCCAGGCGTTCGTCCAGGATCTTGATATCGATGGTGTGGGTCATGTTGCTTCGGTTCTCGGCTAGTGGTCTCGCGCCCGATACAGTTGCGCCATGTGTCGGACCAGTACACGCGCCTGCTCGAGCTTGGAGCCGCGCGGCAGGGCATGGCGACCGCTGTCGTCGAACAGGATCAGTTCGTTGTCCTCGGCACCGATTGCATCCTGAGCGACGTTGGCAGCGAGCAGAGGCAGCTTCTTGTGCAGGCGCTTCTCCTGAGCGAATTTGTCGAGATCATGGCTTTCGGCCGCGAAGCCGACGCAGAAGGGCGGTGATGGACGCGTCGACACGGTCTTCAGGATATCGATCGTCGGTTCCAGTTCGAGAGTCAGTGACGCGTCGCTCTTCTTGATCTTGCGTGCGGATGCATGGCGCACGCGATAGTCCGAGACCGCGGCAACCGACACGAAGATCTGTGCTGTATCGACGTGCGCATTGACCGCATCCAGCATCTCCTGCGCGGATACGACGCGAACGACGTGCGCGCCGGGTGGAGGCGTGAGCGCAGTGGGTCCGGAGACGAGCGTCACTCGTGCACCTGTCTCCAGCACAGCTTGCGCAACCGCGTATCCCATGCGTCCGGAACTGCGGTTGGTGATGCCGCGCACCGGATCGATCGCCTCGAACGTCGGACCGGCGGTGACCAGCACGTGCACACCCGAAAGCAGCTTGGGCTGCAGGGTTGCAAGAACCAGCGACGCCAACTCCTCGGCCTCGAGCATACGTCCGGCGCCTACCTCGCCGCAGGCCTGATCTCCGATTCCGGGGCCGAGGATGGTGATTCCGTCCTGCTGCAGTTGTGCGATGTTGCGTTGAGTGGCAGCGTTCTCCCACATTTGCCGGTTCATCGCCGGTGCAATCAGCAGCGGGCATTCGCGCGCGAGGCAAAGGGTCGAAAGCAGATCGTCGGCCAGGCCGTGCGCGAGCTTGGCGATGAAGTCTGCACTCGCCGGGGCCACCACGATGAGGTCACGATCGCGCGACAACTCGATGTGCCCCATGGCGTTTCCGATCGATCGGTCCCACAGGTCTCCGGCCACAGGCTGGCCGGACAACGCCTGCATGGTGACAGGCGTAATGAACTGATTTGCCGCTGCGGTCATGACGACACGTACATTTGCGCCGCTCTGGAGGAGAAGCCGGCACAGCTCCGCCGCCTTGTACGCGGCCACGCCGCCGGTGAGGCCGAGCAGTATTCGTGCAGTGGCTTGGGTATGCATCGCAGGCTCTGGATGTTGGCTAGACGGAGATTAAGTGTAATATAGCGCCGCTTTGGAGAAATTTATGCCATGGGAATAGATGCCTGGCCGCAGGAGCAGAAGCCGCGTGAACGCCTGCTCGCGCTGGGGGCGCAGGCGCTGTCCGATATCGAGCTCATCGCCTTGATCCTGCGTACCGGCATGCGGGGCAAAAGCGCCGTGGATCTGGCGCACGAGATCCTGCTGCGCGCGGGCGGGTTATCCAGGCTGCTGACCTCCAGTCCCGAACAGCTGCAGCAGGCGTCGGGCCTGGGTCCGGCCAAGGCCGCCCAGCTGCTCGCAGTGGTGGCCATCGTCCAGCGCGCACTGCACGAGCAGATGCGGCAACGGGATCATCTCTCCTCACCTGGTGCAGTTCGGGATTATCTACGCCTGAACATGGCCGGCCGAGATCGTGAAGTGTTCGCCGTGCTCTATCTGGATGCACAGAACCGCGTCCTGCTCATGGAGGAGTTGTTCGCGGGAACACTTACCCAGACCAGTGTGTTTCCGCGTGAAGTAGTCCGCCATGCGTTGATGCACAACGCTGCAGCGGTGATCTTCGCGCACAATCATCCCTCGGGCGTGGCGGAACCAAGCCGTGCAGACGAGATTCTCACCCAGACGTTGCGCCAGGCCCTCGCACTGGTGGACGTCAAGGTGCTGGACCACTTCATCGTGGGCGGGGATGGTGCGATGTCGTTCGCAGAGCGAGGCCTGCTCTGATGGGCTGCCATTCGAGTGGAGCGGGGTTTTACACGAGTGGTTGCCGGATCAGAGACTCAGGAGCCGGCCTGCGGCGGTACGAAGGCCTCTCCTGCTGCGCTGGCGGCCTGGATCAGGTCTTTCAGATTGTCGATATGGAAGTTGGCAATCGTGACGATCTCGCTGCCGCCCATCCGCAGGACGTAGCGGCTGAAGCTATCTGGCGCTTGATCGCCGACGGCATATTGGGCCAATGGCTGCAGCTGGCCCTGCAAGTACACCAGCACGATCATCTGCGGCGTGGTCACACCGAACTTCTGCGCACCCTCGGCCAGCGGAATGCGCCGTTCGATGCGTGTGCGACCAAAGCCGATCAAGGCCTTGTCGATGCGCTCGGCCAGGGCTGGGTCGGTGGCGTGTCCATGCTCCGGATCGGCAGCGGCATGCACGCCGTGGTAGAACCAAAGACCGGTGGAATCGCGCTCGAAACGGTGCAGATTACCCTCGAAGGCGACTTCGACTGCGCCCAGTTCATCGATCGGCGCGGGCAGCAGCCGCCGGTCATCGGCCATCTCTCGGCCATGCGGATCGCCATCGCCGCCCTCACCACTATCGAGCAGAAAGACAACGGCGATCAGTACCAGCAGTACTGCCCATACCATCCACAGTCTGCGACGCATCCGGCTCACCGCTGCCTCCACCACACTACAGTGCCGATGAGCGCGAGCAGAGCAGGGATCAGGATCACGGACAGGAAGACAGTGCCCTTCATTTGCGTATTGGTCAGATTCACGCGCGGCTGGTCATAAGTCCTGGGCGAGAATCCGATCAGGTTTTCCTGGGCGGCGAGATAGTTGACCGCGTTCAGGAACAGCTTGCCGTTCCCCATGATGTGGAAGAACGAATTCGTGGCGAAATCCGAATCGCCTACGACGATCACGCGCGAGGGTTTGAAGTCCGGCATGACCTCCGGTTTGGATTCCTCGGCAGTCTCCTCTCCGCGCAGCCTGCGCTCCAGCACGGCCTGCGTGGGTTCAACGAACTCGGGCCGTCGGTTCACCGTGACCATCAGCGTTATGGGACCGGTCTGGTCCCGTTCGGGATCGAATTCCGCACGCTCGGGGTTGCGACCGGCATAGCTCCGCTTGGAGGAGTTGACCAAAGGACGCACCGAGCTGCCCGGTACGCGCTCGGGCGTGGGCGAGAGCGAACGCACCCCAGGAAAGAAGGTAAGGGGCAACTCCTGCGTGATCTCGTGGCGATTGTAGTCAGTGACCGCGGGAGCCGAGATATCGGTCCAGAAGTGACTGGCCTCGTCGATCACGATAGTGTCGTCCAGCACGACACCATATGTCTCCAATACCGGTTGCAGACCGCTGTCCACGAACGGGTCGAGCATGAAGAGAGCGTTGCCGCCTTCATGCAGATAGCGATCGACCGCCTGAACTTCGCGCGGGAGCAAAGAAACCTTGGGCCCAGCCACCACGAGCACGGCGCATGACGAGAGATCGGTTCCTCCCATGAGCAGCGAAACCTTCTCGACCACGTAATTGAGGGCCTCGAGCCCATGTCGCGCTTTCGCAATGCCGTGCCGCTCGTGCTGCACCAGCTTCTGTCCGATGCCGTGCGCGTGACCCGCGTCGCCTTCCATGTGATCATGCGATTCCAGGCTGAACGGATCGGCTTCCCCGTGCCCTTCCAGGAAGCAGACTTTCTGCTGCTGGCCCTGGCTGATGCGCAATATGCCATTGGCGATATCGGTCTCGGTAGGCCCGTTGATTCGCATCTTGCGGCCTTCACTCTCCATCAGCGCGGTCCCCGCATACTCCACGCCGAGCAGACGAGCCTGCGAAGGGTTCAACATCGGATCGATGAACGTCACGGACAGTTTGTCGGTCTGTGCGGCCATGAGTTTGTACAACTCCACGGTCTCACGCATCATCGGGTCGTGGAAGAAGGTAACGCGCACCGGCTTCTCCAGCCGCTTGAGCATCTGGATCGTCTCTGGTGAAAGCGAGTACAGGCCAGTGCTGGTCATGTCGACGCGTACGGGGAAGCGCATGGACAGATGTGCGAGTACGACCAGGACCGCCACCGCCCCCACGGTGAACAGCGCGATCTCTCCACGTCTGCCCTTGAGGATGCTGCCGAGTTCATCACGCAGATGGAAGCCGCCCCAGGCGGTGAGGACGATGCCGACAACGGCAAGCAGCAGTTGCCAGAAGACAGCGTCGACCTTGAGGCTGCGCAGCGTGAGCGCGAGCGCCAGGAAGGCGATGCCGCCGATGAGGATCAAGCCGGAACGGAAAGAGCGGTCCATGTCAGCGGCGCCACTGCAGGTAGCTGGTATTGAGCGTCAGCGCGACCGCGACCACGGCCAGGTAGAAGGCTACTGCCTCGGATCGAAGCAGGCCGCGGATGAAGTCGCTGAAGTGCAGGGAAAACGACAGATAACCGAATAATTCCCGCAGGCCCGGACTGTTCTGATATGCCTGAAGATGGCCGACGAACCAGAACGCCAACAACACTGGAATCGTGATCAGCGCGGCGACGATCTGATTCTGCGTGAGCGACGAGAAGAACTGGCCGATCGCCAGGCAGGCCATACCCATCAGGATGAAGCCGATATAGCCCGAGAGGATGGTCTTGGTCTCCGGATTGCCGAACAGATACAGAGGGATGAGATTGATGCCCGTGGCCATCGTCATGACCAGCAGGATCGTCAGGGCGCCCAAGTATTTGCCTAGGACGATCTCCCACGTCTTGAGGGGCAGGGTCGTCAGCAGTTCCATGGTGCGTCCAGTGTATTCGCCTGAGAACAGACGCATCGTCACCAACGGGATGAGCGTGATCAGGAGCAAACCCATGTTCCGGAATGTCTCGTTCATCGTCCCGATTCCGGTCGAGAAAACGTTGTACAGGAAAAAATACCCGGTTCCCAGGAGAAACACGGACACCACGAAGTAGGCGATCGGAGATCGGAAGTACTGGATCATTTCCTTCCGGTAGATTGCGAGGATGCCGTTCACGCTGCTTCCCTCTGCTGCGAGGTCTGGTTCACATAGCGCAAAAAAACATTCTCGAGGGTTGGCTGCTGGCGCTCCAACCGGTGCAGCGACCAGCGTACGGCAACCACTCGAGCGATGCGCGCCTCGATGCCGGATTGCGCTTCAACCTGGCACTCTGCGCGCACCAGGTCGTTGGGGAGCGCGGTTACGGTGACGGCCGTGACCCCCTGCACGCCCAACAGCTCCTCGCGCAAGGATCCAGCTTCGGCGCTGGCCTCGATGAGAACATTGTTCGTCTGCTCGGATGCCTGTTGCAGGCCCACAGGGGAATCGATCGCCAACAGCCTGCCGCCGTTGATGATTGCCACGCGCTGGCAGATCAGTGTGACCTCGGGAAGGATGTGAGTGCTGAGCAGCACGGCAGCATGTTCACCAAAGGTGCGGATCACCTCGCGGGTCTCCTGGATCTGGCCTGGGTCGAGGCCGGCAGTGGGTTCATCCAGGAGCAGGACATCTGGTTTGCCCAACAGCGCCTGTGCGAGGCCGACGCGCTGGCGATAGCCTTTCGACAGCTTGTAGATCTCGCGCGTGACTACGGCCTCGAGCCGGCATGCCGCGATGACGCGGTCCAATTCAGATTGCATGGCATGCCTCTGCACGCCCTTCACCTTGGCGACGAAACGCAGGTAAGTCGTCACGTCGAGCACGTCGTAAAGCGGCGGATGCTCGGGCAGGTATCCCAGGCGCTGAGCCGCATCGTGGTTGTGCGTGGCCATATCGAGGCCTGCGACCGTAACGCGCCCCGAGGTGGGTGTGGTGGCGCCAGCGATCATGCGCATCGTGGTGGTCTTACCAGCACCGTTGGGACCCAGGAACCCTACGATCTCGCCCTTGCTGACGCTGAACGAGACGTCGTGGATGATGGTCCTGGAGCCGTAACGCTTGGTGACCGACTCGAGCTTGATCATGGGATATCGCGATCCGACAGGTCAAAAAAGAGCCCCCCACGAGGGGGGGCTCTCCAGGTGAAGCTGAACTACCTGATACCTACTTGTGCCACTTACCGCCGTGCTTGGCGTACTGATTCTCGTCGTGGGCCATGAGGATCTCGGCGCCTTCCAGATCACGCATGAACTTCAGGCGGTTCAGCGAGTTGGTGTAGTCCTGCACGCTGTAGTTCAGGCCAGCCGGATGGCCGTCCAGGTTCTCCTGCATCCATATGGCGTCCTGGGAGATGATGATCGAGCGGCCGCTGTCCATTTTCAGCTTCACCGACTGGTGTCCCAGGGTATGACCGGGCGTGGAAAGAATCTGGATGCTGCCGTCGCCGTACAGGTCGTAATCGCCCTGCAGTTCCAGATAGTTGAAGTCACGCGCATTGTCCAAATCCGCCAGCACGAACGTGCCATTGGCGGCACGACCCTGGAACTTTTCCGGCCACCAGCCCTGATACAGCTCTTTCTTCTGGAACACGTGGATGGCATTCGGGAACATCTCGATGTTGCCGGCGTGGTCCAGGTGCGCGTGCGAGCTGATGACGGCCTTCACCTTGTCGGTGGAGTGGCCCAGTTTCTGCAGTTGTCTGTCGATCACGTCGTTGCGCGTCTGGCTCGGCTTCAAGAAGTCGCAGTTGGCAGCAGCCCAGTACTTCTTGCAGTTATCCATACCGTCGGAGATGGCGACGTTGTTACCCGTGTCGATCACTACCAGGCCCTTGGGGTGATCGACCACCCACATGCTGACCGGGACGGTAACGTCGCGCTGCTTGTCTTGTGGAATGGTCGGAATCAGTCCCGTGATGGGGAACGGACCGAACTTGCCGCTTGTCGTCCAGTACACCTGCTTGACTTGCGCCGATGCAACCGACGAGCCGGCCAACATCGCCATACCCAGCAATGCTGCGGCAATACCCGATTTTTTCATCATGATGTGCTTCCTCTCCTGACGATGGTGGTATTCGAGCCGGCCGGGCCCTTACCTCTTCGTATTGACGATGTCATCAGCAGGTTCCTTCCCCTACAGAACAGCGACGGCCGGTTCCGGCTCTATGCGACAACCGCTCCAGATTCGGGCGGTCGCGCGAAAGAATAGGGGATTCGACGACAGGTTGTAAAGGGGAATCAAATGTTTAAGATCAACACGTAAAATATCATACACACCATGATGGTGCATCCGGCCGCAATGTGCGCCATTGGCCTTGAGAGATTGGCCCGACATATGTTATAAAGCCCGTCTTTTGCGATTGGAGTCAGGGCAATGGCACGTGTTTGTGCGGTCACCGGCAAGAAGCCGATGAGAGGGAACCACGTTTCCCATGCCAACAACAAAACCCGTCGCCGTTTCCTGCCCAACCTGCAGAACCGGCGCTTCTGGGTGGAGAGCGAGAACCGCTGGGTACGCTTGCGCATTACTCAAGCTGCCCTACGCACGATCGACAAGCGCGGAATCGACGTAGTCCTGGCCGAGATGCGCGCCGCTGGCGTGAAGATCTGAGCGCGGAGGCCGAATCATCATGCGTGAGAAGATCAAACTGGAATCCACGGCCGGTACCGGCCACTTCTACACCACCACCAAGAACAAGCGCACCAAGCCGGATAAGCTGGAACTGAAGAAATTCGATCCGGTAGCACGCAAGCACGTGATCTACAAAGAGACGAAGCTCAAGTGAGAGCCGGGATCGGCGAGTAGGGATCACGAAAAAAGGCCTGCGAAGTCGCAGGCCTTTTTGTTTGGGATTGGCGCGGACCAAACCAGGCGGAACGGAAACGATAAGGCCCGCACAGGCGGGCCTTATTTCTTTACACGGCAGGCAAGATTCGGAGAAAGGGGGCTGCCAGCGGTCCTTAACCCCCCAGCCCCTTCTAGGCCGGCATCTGATAGCCGCGCAGCGTGCGCGAGAAGTCATGCAACGCCGCGATACCGGACTGCTCGGCGCGCTTGCACCAGTCTTCCAACTGGCTCAGCAACTGTTCCTTCGAGGCGCTGGAGCGTGCCCACACGGCAGTCAGCTCCTGGCGCATGGAGTAGATGGTGCGCAGCACCGCACTCTTGGTCAGCGCTTCCTCCAGTCCGGCCCGCTCGTCGGCATGCAGGGCATCGACGTCGCGCTGCAGCCAACGCTTCACGCGCCAGCCATCGACATTGACACCCTTGGCCTTGAGCACATCCATTTCGTGCTTCCAGGTCGTCATCAATGTACGCGCATAGCGCGCCGCCACGTCGTATCGATGGGTGACGACGGCTTGCAGGGTACGCAGATCGCAGGCGGATTTGCCGTGCTCGATATGCACCTTGGGAGCCAGGCGGCGGACCTCCGCCAGGCGCAGCATCTCCATGATGCGAATGTACATCCAGCCGATGTCGAACTCGTACCACTTGCTCGACAGCTTGGCGGATGAACCGTAGGCGTGGTGGTTGTTGTGCAGTTCCTCGCCGCCGATGAGAATGCCCCAAGGCACGATGTTCGTGCTGGCGTCTTCGGTCTGAAAGTTCCGGTAGCCGGAATGATGGCCGAGACCGTTGATGACACCGGCGGCGAACACCGGGATCCACGCCATCTGCACGGCCCAGATGGTCAGGCCGATCACCCCGAACAGCGCCAGGTCGATCAGCAGCATCAATACGATACCCAGTGCGCTGTGCTTGGAATACAGATTGCGCTCGATCCAGTCGTCCGGGGTTCCATGGCCGTACTTCGCGACCGTCTCGGCATCGGCTGCCCCCACGCGATACAGTTCCGCCCCCTCCAGCAACACCTTGCGCAAGCCGAACACGGCCGGGCTGTGCGGATCTTCGACGGTCTCGCACTTGGCGTGATGCTTGCGATGCACGGCGGCCCACTCACGGGTCACCATGCCAGTGGTGAGCCAGAGCCAGAAGCGGAAGAAATGACTGACGATGGGGTGGAGTTCCAGGGCACGGTGTGCCTGGTGCCGGTGCAGGAAGATGGTGACGCCAGCGATGGTGATGTGCGTCAAGGCAAGGGTTACCAGTACGTAGCCCCACCAGGGCAGCGGCACCAGTCCGTTGGCGATTCCGATAATAAAATCCATATCCTCTCAATTAGTTATTGGAGTAACAGTGGGTGTCATTCTACAGCAACAGCAACGCCTGTCCTGATATCGGTCGCCACGCGCGATATTTCAATCGGAGCATGTAAAATTCATGCGGCCGGGCGCATATCCGGTCCCGTGTCCGGGAGGATACGCACTTCCCGCTGCGGAAACGGTATTTCGATCGCGTTGGCGAGGAATGACTTCCATATCGCCAGGTACAGTTCCGATTTCAGGTTCGCCTGCCCGCTCTCAGGATCCCGGATCCAGCCGGAAAGTTCCAGGTCGACTCCGCTTTCACCGAACTGCTTGAGCAAGGCGGCAGGTGCCGGAGATTTGACCACCCGCGGATGGACGGCTGCCGCGTTGTGCATCAGTTCCAGCGCCCGTTCCACGTCGCTCCGATAGCTGATCCGGATCGGGACATCCACACGCACCAGGTTGGCATTGGCCAGATGGGAATGGTTGAGGACAGTGGAACCGACCACGGTCTCGTTCGGGATGATCACCTCGGTGCCGTCGATCCTCCTGAGCACGATGCAGCGTGCATTCAGTCGCGTGACCACGCCATATTGATCGGCAATGGTCACGCGCGCACCGGGGCTGATCGAACGATCGAGCAGAATGATGAAACCGCTGATGTAGTTGGCCGCGATCTTCTGCAAACCGAGGCCGATGCCTACCCCCAGCGCGCCGCCGAACACCGAGAGCGCGGTCAGATCGATGCCGACCAGCGGCAATGCGATGAGCACCGCGAAAATCACCAGCACGCTTTTCGCCAGCTTGGCGAAGACCGCGCGTACGTTGGCATCCAGACCGTATACACGCTGCAACCGTCGTTCCAGCACGCGGGCGCGCCAAAGCGCCACCACGACGGGTCCGGCGACCGACAGCAGGCCATTGAGG
>JAHCKU010000070.1 GCA_026125625.1 Burkholderiales bacterium
ACGTCATGCTGCGCATCGCCACGCTCGAGGGCGTGCAGCCCTCGGCGTTGCGCGATCTGAACGAAGCGCTGATGCAGTTGCTTGCCGGTACCGACAAGCTCAAGAAGACCACCAAAGGGGGCGTGGAGGCGGCTGCGGACATCCTCAACTATCTCGGCGGCACGCTCGAGGCTGCGGTCGCTGCACACATCCGCGAGACCGATGCCGAGCTTGCCCAGCAGATCCAGGACAAGATGTTCGTGTTCGACAGCCTGGTCGGACTGGACGACCGCTCGATCCAGCTGCTGCTGCGCGAGATCCAGTCCGACACCCTGATCGTCGCGCTCAAGGGCACCAGCGAGGCGCTGCGCGAGAAGATCTTCAAGAATATGTCCCAGCGCGCGGCCGAGATGCTGCGCGACGATCTGGACGCAAAGGGACCGGTGCGGCTGTCGGAGGTCGAGGCCGAGCAGCGTGAAATCCTGCGCGTGGTGCGGCGTCTGGCCGAGGAAGGGCAGATCGTGATTGGCGGAAAGGGAGACGAGGGCCTTGTCGAATAACATCTTCCGGCGGGACAGCGTGGCCGGGGTGCGAAAGGCGGATCTGGTCGATTTCAGCGCCGCGCCTGCACCCAGGAAGGATCGGGACGACCCGGCTGCAGCACAGGCACAGCGCCAGGCGGAGGCGGCCGAGGCGGCGGCGCACCAGGCCGAGCTGGAGCGTGCGCGCGAAGAAGGCTACCGCGCCGGGGCCGAGGCGGTGCGGCGCGACACCGGAATGCTCCTGGAGCAGCAGCGCAGTGAGCTGCAGCAGGCACTGACGGGCATCCAGGCGCTCACGCGCGATGTCGAGCAGCGTCTGGCCGGCGACGTTCTTGCTGTCAGCCTGGAGGTGGCCAGGCTGGTCCTGCGCGAGAGCCTGCGGCTCAAGCCGGATCTGATGCTCGCGGCGTTGCGAGAAGGAATGGCCGGCCTGCCGAGCCTGTCCGAGCAGACCACGCTGCTGCTGCACCCGGCCGATGCGCAGCTGCTGCGCAGCCTGTCGGACGACGCACGCGCGCTGCCGATGCCATGGAAGATCGTCGAGGATGCGCATATCACGCGCGGCGGCTTCAAACTGGAAACGGCGTCGACGGAAGTGGACGGCTCCCTGGAGACGCGCTGGCAGCGCGTGATCGCGGCGCTCGGACGTGACGACGCCTGGGATTGAATCACATCGACGCGGCGCATCCCCTTCGATGGAATATCGACGGCGCTGGGAGAAGTACCTGGAAGATTGCCGCAGCGCCATGCGCCTGACGCAGCCGTTCAGGATGAGCGGTCGTCTGACGCGCGTGGCCGGACTGGTGATGGAGGCGGTCGGCCTCAAGCTGCCGGTGGGCAACGGCTGCTATGTGCTGACACCGGGCGGGCAGCGCGTGGACGCGGAGGTGGTGGGCTTTTCCGGCGATCGCCTGTTCCTGATGCCGTCCACCGACGTGTACGGTCTCAAGCCGGGAGCCCTGGTGGTGCCCGTGGATTCCGCTGTCATGCGTGTGCCGCGCCTGGGCGAAGACTTCGTGCCGCGCCGGCGGGCACAGGATCGTGCGAAGCAGGTTGCCGTCGGTTGGGCGCTGCTCGGGCGGGTGGTGGACGGCGCCGGCCGTCCGCTGGACGATCGCGGTCCGCTCGGGCTCGAGCGCCATGTCCCCTTGCACAGCCGCACCTCGAATCCGCTGGAACGTGCGCCGATCCGCAATGTGCTCGATGTCGGGGTGCGGGCCATCAACGCGCTGCTGACTGTCGGTCGGGGGCAGCGCCTCGGCCTGTTCGCCGGAAGCGGGGTGGGCAAGAGCGTGCTGCTCGGAATGATGGCGCGCTATACCAGCGCCGACGTGGTGGTCGTGGGTCTCATCGGTGAGCGCGGTCGCGAAGTGCGCGAGTTCATCGAGTCGATCCTGGGCGAGCAGGGACGGCAGCGTTCGGTGGTGGTCGCCGCCCCTGCGGACAGTCCCCCGCTGCTGCGCATGCACGGTGCCGCCTATGCCACCGCGGTCGCCGAATACTTCCGTGACCAGGGCAAGCACGTGCTGCTGATCATGGATTCGCTCACGCGCTATGCCATGGCCCAGCGTGAGATCAGTCTCGCCATCGGCGAGCCGCCGGCGACCAAGGGCTACACGCCGTCGGTATTCGCCAAGCTGCCGCAACTGGTCGAGCGCGCCGGCAACGGCACGGACAACCGTGGCTCCATCACCGCTTTCTACACCGTGCTCACGGAGGGTGACGACCAGCAGGATCCGGTGGCCGATGCTGCGCGCGCCATCCTCGATGGCCACCTCGTGCTGTCGCGCGACCTCGCCGAGCAGGGGCATTATCCGGCGATCGACATCGAAGCCTCCATCAGCCGCGTGATGACCGAGCTGCTAAGTCCCGAGGAGCTGGAGATCGCACGCCGTTTCAAGCAGCTGTTCTCCGCTTATCGCCGCTCGCGTGATCTGATCGCCGTGGGCGCATACGTGCGCGGAAACGATCCGCTGCTCGATCGTGCGGTTGCGCAGTATCCGCAACTCGCCGCCTTCCTGCAGCAGGATCTGCTGGAAGCCGCCTCCTACGACGCCAGCCGCCAGCGGCTGAAGGATTTGGTGGGCGGCTGACATGGCCGATACCTTTCGCCTCGCACCGGTGCTGGAGCTCGCACAGCGGCGGCTGGAGACTGCCACGGGCGAGCTGCAGAAGCTGGCGCTGCTGCGCAACGAGGCGCAGAGCAGGCTTGAACAGCTGCAGCGATTCCTGTCGGATTATCGCGATCAGTTTCGTCAGGGCCTCGAAAACGGCTTGGAGAGTGATCGCATGCGCGATTTTCAGGCCTTCCTGTCCAAGCTCGAGCGCGCCGTGGAAATGCAGCACATCGAGGTGCAGCGCTGCCAGTCGGCGTGGGAGGCCAAGCACCGGACGTGGATGGACCTGCGGCGCGACGAGCAGGCCATGAGTGTGCTCAAGGCGCGCCACCTGGCGGCGGAAGCGGTGCGTGACGGCAAGCGTGAGCAGAAGCAGCAGGATGAATTTGCCGGTCGGCACCACCGATTCGAGTAGCCGGACGGCCGATCAGCCGCTGTAGCCCGGCGCGCGGGCGGTGGCACAGGCATTGCAAAGATGCGCCGGTCACTGCACTGCCGACCGAAACACTCATGCCCGAACCGCTTGCTCTGCGTACTATTCAAGTGCCCACCACCGCCTCCAACGCGTCCGGGCCAAGCGGTCGGTCGGATGCCGCCAGCGCGGTCGACTTCCAGGCGGTTCTGGCCCGGCAACTGGGTGCCCCCACGCCCGAATCTGCTCCGGCTGCATTGCCACAGTCCGACGACGCAGAGGTGGAGCAGCACGAGTCGGATACGCCGGTTGCTGACCTGAATGGAGCCGCCTCGGAAGCCGCATTGCAGCTGCGGCCGCAGATGCTGCCGGTCGTACCGCCGGAGGCAGCGACCGCCCGCAACGCTCGTTTCGAGCCGCCGGAGGGAGCCGATATCGATACGCAGGGTGGTGCAGCACGCACCTCGATCGAGGCCATCCCAAGGACCGATTTGCCGGGGCAGGCGGCAGGTCTTGCCGCCGACGGAGAGGACCAACCGCTGCAGCCGTTCGAGCGCATGCTCGAATCCGATCCGCTGCAGCAGGCCGGCAATCGTCTGCCCGAATCAGGGCTGGGGCATGGCCTCGAGCGGCCCGCCGAAGTATCGGCCCGCCATGCGACGGGTGCTGCGAACGTACTGGACGAACCCATTCCCATGGGTCGCCGGCCGTTTGCCTCGGAACTGGGAGATCGCGTGCTATGGATGGCCTCGAACGGGCGCCAGGTCGCGGAGCTGCGCATCGATCCGCCACAGCTTGGCCCGGTCGAAGTGCGGTTGAGCATCACCGGCGAACAGGCGACGCTCAGTCTGGTTTCGGCACAGGCTGCCGTGCGCGAGGCGTTGCAGGCCAGCATCCCGCGCCTGCAGGACATGATCCAGTCGATCGGACTGGAGCTGGGCAGCGTACACGTTGGCAGCGAGTCCTTCGCCCGCCAGCAGGAGCAGGGTGAGCGCCCGCCGCACGCTCATGTATCCGGTCAACAGCACGAACCGCTGTCTCTGGCGGATGCGACGCAGCGCCTTTCGCACGCCATCGTCGGTAACGGACTGGTCGACGTCTACGCCTGATCTCCAGCAGGGCTCGCATCGCCCGGCTGCCCGCTGCAGGTGCCTTGATTTGCAGCTAGAAAGCACCTAAACTCGCTTCGCGAGCGCATTGTTTTTCCTTTGATTTGGGGTCCCGGCTCTCACTTTGATGTGATCCGGGCCGTAAATGCTGATGTCGCGGCAACAGGCTGCCGCAATCGCACCGAAGGAGTAAACGATGTCGAGCAAGACCGAAACCAGGGGTGAGGGGGAGGCCGCAGGTGGTGATGGGAAAGCGGGCGGTGGTGGAAGGAAGAAAGCCCTGCTGCTCGTCCTTGCCGTCGCCGTGCTGGTGCTGGCCGGAGTTGGCGGTGCGGCGTGGTTCTTTCTGTCCGAGGACGGGGAGCACGCGGCAGCAGCCGAGAAACCCAAGCCCAAGACACCTCCGGTATTCGTCACGCTCGATCCATTCGTTGTCAATCTCGCCGGCGAAGTGCAGCATTACCTGCAAGTGGGGATCGATCTGAAGGTGGCGGAAGCAGCCGTGGGTGATCAGATCAAGGCGCATCTGCCGGAAATCCGCAATGGCGTGCTGCTGCTGCTTTCGAGCAAGCACGCGGAAGAGCTCGGTACGCTCGAAGGCAAGAACCGCCTGCGCGCCGAGATCCGTACCGAGGTCAACCGCCCGCTTGGTTTCCTCTCCGAGGAGCCTGTGCCGGCTCCGCAGGCGTCGGAACCGGGGGCCGACGGCGAAGCGCCCGCGCAGCAGGCGCCCGCATCCGACTACGGCAGCCAGCACATGGGTGTGCAGGAGGTGCTGTTGACGTCGTTCGTGATTCAATAGAGGACATGGCAGACGACATCCTTTCCCAGGAAGAAGTCGATGCGCTCTTGCGCGGCGTCACTGGCGAGCAGGATGAGTCCGTGCAGGAGAACGGTGGCGAAGGCATTCGTGCCTACGACATCGGCCGGCAGGAGAGGATCGTGCGCGGGCGCATGCCCACGCTCGAGCTCATCAACGAGCGCTTTGCGCGGCTGCTGCGTATCGAATTGTTCAACTTCACGCGCAGAAGCACCGAGATCTCCGTCGGTCCGGTGCGGGTGTTGAAGTATCTGGAGTTCGTACGCAACCTGGTCGTTCCCACCAATCTCAACGTCGTTCAGGCGCGTCCGTTGCGCGGCTATGCGCTGATGGTGATCGAGCCGACGCTGGTGTTCCAGGTCATCGATCATCTTTTCGGCGGACAGGGGCGGTTCCATACGCGCGTCGAGGGCCGCGACTTCACCGCAACCGAGATGCGCGTCATCCGGCGCCTGCTGGACCTGGTGTTCGACGCCTATGCCAGGGCCTGGCAGCCGGTACACGCGCTGACCTTCGAGTACGTGCGCTCGGAGATGAACACGCAGTTCGCCAACATCGCCACGCCGACGGAAGTAGTGGTGGCGGTGAGTTTCAGCATCGATCTCGGCAATGGGGGTGGCGATTTTCACGTATGTATCCCCTATGCTATGCTCGAACCGATTCGCGGCATCATCTACAGCGGTGTGCAGGCTGATCGTACGGAGACGGACGATCGATGGACCACGTTGCTCTCGGAGCACGTGTACGATGCGCAGGTCGAGTTGAAAGCCAACTTTGCGGGCGCGATGGTGACGCTGCGTCAGCTCATGTCACTCCAGCCGGGCGACGTCATTTCGCTCGACGTGCCGGATCTGATCAGCGCCGAAGTGGACGGCGTGCCTGTGCTGGAGGGGCGCTATGGCGTGGTGAACGGCCGCTACGCGCTGAAGGTTGAGCGCTCGATGAACAACAAGCCGGGCGCAGAATAGACGCATGACGGGTGGGCCATGGCCGAGAGTGAGCTGAAGGGCGAAATCAGCGCAGACGACTGGGCTGCGGCGATGGCCGAGCAGGGGGTGGGAGACGGCAGCGGCGCAGGCGCAAGTCCAGCCGGTGCAGAGGCTCACTCCCAGGTCTTCCCAGAACTGCATCCGGAGTCGACGGCGGGTGTCGCGCCGGAGCGCCTCGAATTCATCCTGGATATTCCCGTTCATCTCGCCGTGGAGCTTGGGCGTACCAAGCTCACGGTTCGCAATCTGGTGCAATTGGCTCAGGGATCGATCGTCGAGCTCGACCGCCTTGCCGGAGAGCCGCTCGATGTCCTGGTCAACGGCTGTCTCATCGCGCAAGGTGAAGTGGTGGTCGTCAACGACAAGTTCGGCATCCGCTTGACCGACGTCATCGCACCCGACGAGCGCGTACGTCGATTGCAGCGGTGATGCGGCGCTCATGAGTGCGTTGGGACGGGCATGCTGGAGCTGCCTGCCCGTCGCGATATCCAGTATGACTGCTGCTGCTGCCGACGCACCCGCGATCACCGCAACAGGGTCGGTCACCAGCCTTCTTCAAGTCGTTTTCGCGCTCCTGCTGGTTCTCGCGGCCATCGCGCTGTTTGCCTGGTTCATGCGCCGGTTCGCGGCAGGGCAGGCGGCTGCGGGCGGGCTGCTCAAGGTCGTCGGCGGCGTGATGGTGGGTCCGCGAGAACGAGTGGTCGTGGTCGAGGTTCAAGATACCTGGCTTCTGCTCGGCGTGGCTTCCGGGCAGGTGACCTTGCTCCACAGCATGGCGCGGCCGCAAGAGGGTGCACAGGTACCCGTCCAGGCCGGAGGATTCGCGCGCGTATTGGCCCAGGTGCGCGCCGCCAAGGGCGCGAAGCGCTGAATGCGCACCCTGCTCGCCACGCTGCTGCTTGCCGCCGGTGCGCTGGCAGCTGGCGACGTGCACGCGCAGGCCGCACTGCCGGCGATCACCAGCACGCCGGCTCCCGGCGGAGGACAGACGTTCTCGCTGACCCTGCAGACGCTGCTGTTCCTCACTTCGCTCACGTTCCTGCCTGCCATTCTGCTGATGATGACTTCGTTTACTCGTATCGTCATCGTGCTGTCTTTGCTGAGGCAGGCGCTCGGCACGACGCAGGCTCCACCCAATCAGGTTCTGATCGGGCTGGCCCTGTTCCTGACCTTCTTCATCATGGGCCCGGTATTCGAGCGCGTGTACAGCGATGCCTACGTACCGTTCTCCGAGCGCCGCGTCGATTTCCAGCAGGCGCTCAAGCTCGGCGCAGTGCCCCTCAAGGGTTTCATGCTCAGGCAGACCAGACAATCCGACCTGGCGTTGTTCGCCGAGCTGGCCGGCGCCCCCGCCTTGGAAAGTCCCGACGATGTCCCCATGCGTGTGCTGGTCCCGGCGTTCGTGATCAGCGAGCTGAAAACCGCTTTCCAGATCGGCTTCATCGTGTTCATTCCTTTCCTGATCATCGACCTGGTGGTGGCCAGCGTGCTCATGTCGATGGGCATGATGATGCTTTCTCCGGTGATCATTTCGCTGCCGTTCAAGCTCATGCTGTTCGTCCTGGTGGACGGCTGGAATCTGCTGATCGGCTCGCTGGTGCAGACTTTCTATACGGGATCCTGAGCGATGACCCCCGAGATCGTCATCAACCTGGTGCAGCAGGCCTTGCAAGTGACGTTGCTGGTGTCGGCACCTCTGCTCCTCGCTGCTCTGGCGACTGGCCTGCTGGTGAGCGTGTTCCAGGCTGCTACGCAGATCAACGAGATGACTTTGTCGTTCATCCCCAAGCTCGTCGCTATTTTCGCGGTGGCGGTTCTGGCCGGCCCATGGATGATCGGACTCATCGTCGATTTCACGCGCCGCCTGCTGACGTCCCTGCCCGACGTAATCGGATAGGGGCCGGTGCCGCTCGCGCATGATCCAGATCACGACCGCGCAGTGGTATGCCTGGATCGCGACTTTCATGTTTCCGTTCCTGCGCGTGCTGGGTTTGCTTTTGGCCGATCCTCTGTTCGGCAATCGCACCACCCCGATGGCGGCCAAGGTCGGTCTGGCAATCTTCGTGACGCTGCTCCTGGCGCCCGTCCTGCCGCCCGTGCCGCAGGTCGAGCCGGCATCGGCCGAAGGCGTGCTGATCGCCGTGCAACAGCTCCTCATCGGGCTGGCCATGGGTTTTGCCGTGCGCATTGCGCTCACGGCAGCCGAGATGGCCGGGCAGCTGGCCGGACTGCAGATGGGGCTGGGCTTTGCGGTGTTTTTCGATCCCCGGTCGAGCGCGCAGACCGCCGTGGTGGGTCAATTCGTGGGGCTGTTCACCATCCTCGTCTTCCTCTCCATCAACGGCCACTTCGTGGTGCTGACCGTGCTGGCTGAGAGTTTCCGCCTGCTGCCGGTGGATATCGGACCGATCAGCGCGCTGGGATGGCGCACGCTGGTGGAGTGGGGCGGTATCATTTTCAGTGCCGGCGTGCTGATCTCGCTGCCGGTGGTCGGCGCGTTGCTCATCGCCAACGTCGCGGTGGGCATCATGTCGCGCGCTGCGCCGCAGCTGAACCTGTTCGCCGTCGGCTTTCCGATCACGCTGATGACCGGTTTCGTCGCCCTGTACCTCGCTGCACCCTACATTGGCCCGGCGCTGGCAGGCCTGTTCGAGCAGGCAATGTCCGCGATCGGCCGCCTCCTCGATGGTCTGTCGCCTGGCTGAATCGGGGATGGCGAGCAACGCCGCCGTGCACGTCGCAGTTCCCTCAACCTGGGTGCTGCGCTTCGCGGATCTGGTGCCGCGCCTCGGGCCGGTCCTGGATGTGGCGTGCGGATACGGCCGACATGCGCACCTGTTCGCAAGCAAGGGATATCGGGTGATGGCGGTCGATCGTGACCGACAGGCGCTCGCGGCTTCTTCCTGCATCCACGGGGTGCAGACCATATGCGCAGATCTCGAGCGCGGCAGCTGGCCTTTTACGTTGAACGCCTTTGCCGGCGTCGTGGTCACCAACTATCTGCATCGACCGCTGCTGCCGTCGTTGATCGCTGCGCTCGGCGCAGGCGGGGTCCTCATCTATGAAACCTTTTCCGCCGGCAACGAGCGCTACGGGCGACCATCGAGACCGGATTTCCTTCTGCAACCGGGCGAGTTGCTGCGCGTGGCAGCCGGCTTGCGCATTCTCGCGTTCGAGGACTGCTACGTGGAACGCCCGGCGCCAGCGCTGGTACAGCGCGTGTGTGCGATCAACGCAACCGACGTTCCGACAGCGCCGTTGCGGGGTGGCTTCGGTTAAACTAGCCGCCTTGCGTGGGCCTCGCATTTCGAGGCGCCCGGGGAGGAGATCATGTTGAGAGGCAGCCTGGTCGCAATCGTTACGCCGATGCACGAGGACGGCAGTCTGGATCTCGATGCGTTTCGCCGGCTGATCGACTGGCACATCGCGGAGGGAACCAACGGCATCGTCGTGGTCGGAACAACGGGAGAGTCTCCCAGCGTCGACTTCGAGGAGCACTGTCTCCTGATCAAGACGGCTGTGGAGCACGGGCGCGGGCGAGTGCCGATCATCGCCGGTACCGGAGCGAATTCGACCCGTGAAGCCATCGAATTGCAAGCCTACGCCAAGCATGCGGGAGCGGATCTTGCGCTATCGGTCGTGCCCTACTACAACAAACCCACGCAGGAAGGCCTGTATCGTCACTTCAAGGCGATCGCCGAAGCGGTGGACATTCCGATGATCGTCTACAACGTTCCTGGTCGCACCGTATGCGACATGCAGAACGACACGGTATTACGTCTGTCGCAGGTGCCCAACGTGATCGGCATCAAGGACGCTACCGCGAACCTGGAACGCGGCTCGGACCTCATCCGGCGTGCATCCAACAAGGGCTTCGCCATCTATAGCGGAGACGACGCAACCTGTCTGGCACTGACCCTGATGGGTGGTGACGGGGTGATCTCCGTCACCGCCAACGTGGCGCCGCGTGCAATGTCGGAGATGTGCAGGGCAGCGCTGGCCGGCGATCTGGTTCGTGCGCGTACGTTGAACAACAAACTGCTTGGACTGCATCGCCATCTGTTCGTGGAAGCGAATCCGATCCCGGTCAAATGGGTACTGCAGCAGATGGGACGCATCGCGGAGGGTATCCGCCTGCCGCTCACGCCGCTGTCCTCCTCGTTTCATGATCTGCTGCGCAGCGCCATGGAGCAGGCCGAACTGAGCGCGCAGGCGCAGCCCGCTTGATCGCCCACGTATTGTCTTTTTTCTGGAAGTCATGACGCGAAGACTTGCCGTTACCTGGCTGGTGCTGGGCCTTCTCCTCGTCTCGGGTTGCTCGAGGACCATCGTTCCCACCAAGAAGATCGACTACAAGACGGCGAGGGAAACGGCGCCACTGGAGATTCCGCCCGAATTGCCGGCGCCGAACGCGAGCGATCGTTTTGCACTGCCGAATGCGCCCAGCCGCAGCGCGGCCACCTACTCCGAGTACGCACAGGAGCGACCGCGGGTATCGGGTCAAAGCGTCCTGCAGCCGGTGGAAGGAGCAAGGGTGGCGCGCGCC
>JAHCKU010000071.1 GCA_026125625.1 Burkholderiales bacterium
CCACGAGATCCTCGATGGCGGGCATGATGTATTTGGGAGATTTGTGAAGGTAGGGCTCCAGGTAGCTCTTCCCGACGACGCCTTCCGTGGTCTGCAGGTCGATCAAGATCATGGGCCAATGATCGAAGACGCCGACTCGAGAGACGATCTTGCGTTTGAGTGGAACAAGCACGGCGCGCACCCGTACTCGATCGTATGTCAGGGATGCAGTCTTCATGATTTCCTCCGTACGAGCGGACCCGCGTGCTGCCTCCAGCAGCGTCAGGCGGCTTTGAGTGCGTGCTGCATCTCGCCCATTACCGAAAGATCAGTCCTGGCGTGCCATGTCGATGCGGCTGATTCACAGCCTGAACGCGTAGGCCGGCCTTCCGCGCGATGCCGTCGGCTACACAGCCTGGTGCAGTGAATGCAGATGAGAGTACGTGCGGCTATATAATTCCGCAAGCGCATATTTTTCATGATTTACATGCTCTACAGGCATGTAAACCAGGCCGCCCCTGAAGCATGCGAGAGGCAAATCAATGCTCGATGAACTGAAGGCGTTCGTTGCAGTCGTCGACAGAACTTCTCTGACGAAGGCTGCGGATGCGTTGGCGCTGACGCAGTCGGCAGTGTCTCGGCGCATCCAGCAATTGGAGGAGGCACTTGGCGCCACGCTGCTTGACAGATCAAGCAGGCCACCTACTGCCACGGCAATCGGTTGGCGTATCTATCAGGCCGGAAGTACGCTGTTGCGAGATCTGGATCGGCTGATGAGCATTCCCCGGGAGGACGAGGAGCCGAGCGGCATTTTTCGTCTCGGTCTGCCCCAGTTGGTGGCGGACGTAGCGCTTTTCGATATAGCGATGCAGATCAAGGCGAAATTTCCGATGCTCGACTTGAAGTGTCGTACCGAGTGGAGTACGGGTCTGCAGCTGGAGCTCGCCCGCGGCGATCTGGATGCCGCTGCAGTGATGCTTCCGGCGGGTAGCGCGCAACCCGTCGGCATGCATGCGAAGTTCATCGCCACTCTGGACGTGCTTGTCGTCCAAAGCAAGCGTGATCCGATCGTCCCAAGATGCGCGCGAGTGGCGGACCTCGCTGAACAAGAGTGGATCTTGAATCCACAGGGGTGTGGCTATCGAGCTGCGCTCCAGCGTTCGATGGAAGATGTCGGCAAGCAGTTGCGTCTGGGAGTGGATATGCACGGAACCGAAACGCAGTTGCGATTGGTGGCCGCGGGGCTGGGTCTTGGATTGGCCCCGCAAAGCCTGCTTGCCACGAGCAACTATGTGCAGGATTTGGCAGTGGTCGAGGTGGCGGACTTCTCGCTGAAGCTCGACATTTGGCTCGTCCATGCAATCGAACTCGGTAATCTGAGCCGCACTTTGGACGTTCTCGACCAGGTTTTGAGTGACGCGTTTGCGGTTCGTGCTATTTCGTGATGTCCCGGATGATGCGGCAGGGATTGCCTGTTGCAAAAACGCGTTCTGGAATATCGCGTGTGACGAAGCTGCCCGCGCCGATGACGGTTCGTGAACCGATACGCACGCCGGGAAGGATGATCGCTCCACCGCCCACCCATACGTCGGTTCCGATTTCCACCGGCTTACCGCTGCTGATCCAACTGCGCGATACCTATGTCTTTCCAGAGAACGAGCGAGGATCTCGACATGAAGTGGGCAAAAACCGCTGACGGAACCGATATCTACTACGAGGATACCGGTGGGCCAGGCCCAGTGATCGTCTTCCAGTCTGGTTTCATGGGTATTCATGAAATATGGAAATATCAGGTCGAAGCGCTAAGACATGTGTATCGCTGCGTCACTCACGATAATCGTGGTCATGGTCTTTCCAGCCATCCGGAAGACGTTGCGAGCTATTCGACCGAAAGGAATGCTGAAGATCTAAAAGCGGTTATCGACGATACCGGCATCAATGAGCCCTTTCTACTGATCAGTCATTCGATGGGAAGCGCGAATTCTGTTGCATTCACCATCAAGTATCCCTACTTGGTAAAAGCCATCGTCATGATATCCGGATCATCTATTTCGGGTGATGTGATTATCAAAAGGGGCGGGCACGAAGAAATGTTCTCTGTCCATCACACTTCGCCCAGCGCAAGCATGAAGTTCTTCAACAATCTGGGCTTGGAGAACGAAATTGCGATTGAGGCGGGTAAATGGCCTCGCTATGTGTTCCGGAATCAGACGGCGGCACTACTGAACTACCGCCCTGGCGCGGCTGTTTCAAAGATCACGGTTCCGGTGCTCATTCTGCACGGCGCAAACGATGTTGTTGCGCCTCTAAAAGTACCCGAAGGAAATGTGGCTATGCTGCCAAACGCCAGACTTCAATCGCTTGATGGAGTAAACCACTTTCCGCAGACGGAAGATCCTGAGACGGTAAATAGGATTATCGAAGAGTTCATCAGAGAAAACGGAATGATTTAGTTGCGACTCGCAAGACGTGCGCGGAGGATTGCTTCGGGCCGAACCGAGACGCTTGTCACTCGGATTTTGACTCAAGCCGGGCGCCGCTGTCGGCTTGCCTATAACGTAAGAGCGCAGTCCGCCGTGGCGCAGCCGTGGCAGACTGTCGATTGGCGCTGGACCATGTCGTCTTTGTCACGGCGGCGGCGCGCAAATCGGACAACGTCGGACCACATGGAGAGAAGAAGGCTGATGCTCAAGCTCGAACGCGACCGCGCAATCGTCGCCGCCGTTGCTGCCGCGACGACCAACATAGACTGGCTTACGAATGACCGCATCGAGGCGCTTACCGGTGGACACGGCATGCTGAATCTGTCGGTCATCGCCATCGCCGACGTGCTGGCTGCCGAGATTCTGCGCGGCACGCAAGTCGAGGTGAAATTCGCCAACGAGCGTCGCCAGCCGGTGGATGACCTGCTTGCCAAGGCGATCGGCGTGGCGAAGAGTGCCGGCACTGATGGCGCGAATGCGGCGCTGCTTTCCGCAGTGATGCTCTACCTTGCCGGTGCGCAGGCGCAGGTCGGCATTCCCGCCGGAAATCGCAAGCTCGGTGCAACGGCGCGGATGATTGCCGGTGTCGACCGTTGCGGCGTCGCCGCCATCCCGACCGGCAAGATGAACAACAAGATCTCCGGCTTTCCCGCGGTGCTGGCGATCAATCAGGCGATGATGGCGGGTGCACTCAGCCCCATCGACGGACGCAAGGTGCCGCCGGGCATTGCGGCGGGTCCCATCTTTGGCCACAGCACGCTCGGCGAGGACATCGTGTTTCCCACCATGGCCGAGCGCGGCGCGCGCATCGGCGCGCAGGCCATGCTCGATGCATTCGCCGGTGCAGGCATCCTGCCGCATGCGTTCAGCGCGGCGCTGTTCGGTGCCGCGGCGATCCTCGAAATCATCCATCCCGACGCTGACGTCGCCGAGCAGTATGGACCGTACGGCAAAGTCACCAGCGCCTTCGTCGCCGGCAGCACGGCGGCGACCACCGCCGGGCTGCCCCCGGAGCTGCATTTCCGCCTCACCGGCATCGCGGTGCCCACCGGCAGGTTGATCGGCGATCTGGGCCTGATTCTCAAGGACATCGGCGGTCCATCGGTAATCGGCATGATGGCCCTCAACGAGATCATCCAGGTATTCGAGGAGTTCCATCGCTTGACCGATCCGCCGCTGGGCCATCTGTGCGCCGATGCGGTCGCCATGTTTCACGCGCTGCTGCAGCCGGGCGCTCAGCCGCACGAGGTCGCCGAGCGCCTCGCCGGGCAGCGGATCGAGAAATCGATCGACCCGGATACGACCATGCTTTCGATGAACACCGTGGCCCGCAAGGCGACCAATGTGCAGCGCGGTCCGGTGACGGACGCTCTGATCCTGGCGTCCGAACCGCGGCGTGCCGATGCGCTGTATCGGCGCGCCGTGCGTGCGTATGACGATCTGACGGCAGGACGCCCGCTGGCCGACGTGGTGCGCGCGCTCGATGAAGAAAGACAGGCGACGGTGGAGCAGCGCGTCGGGGCTCATATCGCCAGGCTCACCGGCAAGCCCGCGCAGATCCGGCTGACGCGCATTGCTCCCGCTGCACGCCGGGAGAGCAAGATGGCGCGCAAATGGTTCGTGTTCGACGCCGCAATCGACATCGAGCTCACGTTGGACGGCGTGACCACGTCACTCGAAGGCTTCGTGCACGAGCTGGCGCCGAAAGTGGCCCGCGGCGAAGCGCCGGAGCTGGCGCAGCTGATGTCGCTTGCTGCTCCGCTGGCCGGGGAACTGGTGGTCGCAGCAAACAACATCGCGAACGTCACGGTGCCGGCCGCCATGGCCGCTGCACTGGGTCTGCACGACCCGGCACAGGCAGCAGAGATTGCCGAAGGGGCGGCTTACCTCAGTGCAGGCATCCCGGGCAGCAAGGCGCGTGCGGAGAAAGTTGCGCTGGTCGCGCAGCGCATCGCCTCGGCGGCAGGCTGACATGCCGCCGGATCTGCTCATCCTCGTACATGTCGACGACGCCACCGGCGAGACGCTGCAGCACGTCACCGACCGCATAATCGCTGCCGGTGCCCGCAGCGTGCAGATCCTCGGCACCACGACGAAGAAAGGCCGCCCCGGTCACGTGTGCCTGATCGATCTGCCGTCGGAGCGCGAGGACGACGTGGCGACGATCCTCGCCGTCGAGCTCGGCGCATGGGGCTATCGCATCCTCGAGTCGCGCCACCGGCACTTCGACATTTCGCTGAAGCCGAGGTCGGTGCAGGTCGCGCACCGCGGCAAGATGCTCGCCGCAGAGGTGCGTTGCAAGTACATCCGCAACGACGGCCGGCTGCTCGCCGTCAAGGTCGATCACGACGACCTCGTGCGCCTGCAGGCCGCGCTCGCGCAGCACGGCACGGAGGTCTCGGTGCGTGTGCTGCGAACGGCGTGCGAACGCGATGCGTGGCGAGCGCCCGATGCACAAAGCCTGGAAATCGACCTCTAGCCGGGCGGGTCCTCATCTGGGAACGGTGGACGACGGCTTCCGCGACAGCGCCTGGAATTAGCCGGTCGCGGGAGAACGAGCGACAGCCATGCTCTCGGCAGAGGGGCTTCCCGTCGCTATGCTGCCGCCTCTTTGCGCAGCCAATCGCGAAACGCCACCAGCCTCGGGAGGCTGGAACACTCGGCGCGGTACACAACGTAGTAGGCCAAGGGCGAGACGAGGGTTATTTCGGGGAACAACCTGACCAGGTGTCCCGTTGCCAGATCGTCACGGGCCATCACGCTGCGAGCGAGCGCGATTCCACGGGCGTCGATGGCCGCTTGCAGGACCGCAGCCGAATTGTTGATCTTCATGCCGCGCGCCGTAGCGACCTCCAGCACACCCGCTTTCTGCAGCCATGTCTCCCAGGTGGGAAAGCCAGTGTGGCTGTCCATCGACAGATCGTGAATGAGCGTTTCCCGCGCCAGATCGCCCGGCTTCTGCAAGTGCCCGTGCTCGCGTAGCAGTCTGGGTGAACACACCGGGAAGACCTCTTCGTCCATCAGCTTCTCCGCGACGAGTCCTGGCCAGCTTCCCGTGCCGTAGCGCACGCCGATATCGATTCGCTGGGCAACGAAATCCACCGGCTTGAGGTTGGTGTCCAAGCGCACGTCGGTGTCGGGGCAGGCAGCCTGGAAGCGCTCGATGCGCGGTAGCAGCCACCTGGCGGCAAAAGCCGGACTGACGGTGACAGTGAGAACGCCGTTGCTCGATCTCTCTTTGAGCCGCTCCAGGCCAAGTGCAAGCCTGTCGAATCCCGCACGGATCTCCGGCAGTGCGCGTTCAGCCGCCTCGGTGGGGACCAGTCGGACCCGTCCGCTGGTACCACGATGGAATAGAGGCGTGCCCAGCCATTCCTCGAGCGTACGCACGAGCTGGCCAACTGCAGCAGGTGTGACGTGGAGTTCCGCCGCCGCCGCGGAAAAGCTCTGATGGCGGGCGCTGGCCTCGAATGCACGCAGTGCATTCAAATGAACGGGCGACTTCATATCGATAAAGATTTTCTTTCAGAGACAGACACTTTATCCCGTTTGCCGGCAGCCCGGGAAGCAGTAAACAATCTCCTCCGTCTTGAGGAACATCGGTAATACGGCACTGGGAGGGTTACGCCAGACGTGGTCTCTCTGAATAGTTTTTCTTACAGCTCGCCGTCGCTGCCGACCTCATTGCCGGCGGACCCACTGTATGGCGGGATACCGTCACCCAATCGCTTGGATTACGAAAGGAGACCTGTATGCCCGATCCGACTGCAGAGGCTGCGCCGAGTATTTCTCGTAGAAGTTTCTTGACCCGAAGTGGTGTCGTGGCTGCTGCAATCAGTATCGGCGGAGTCACCAAGGCCTCCGCACAATCCGCTTCCAATACCGCAAACGTTCCAGAAAGGAAACTCGAAATGGTCTATCTGCAGATCACCCTTCAAATCGACCAGGCCAACCGGGCTGCTGCCGCAGGCATCTATCAGAAGTACAAGGCGCCGTTCCTCGACACCGTTGCCGGCGCGAAGTCGAAGGAACTGTTGGTGCGTGACGAAGACGTGCAGGTGCTGCACGGCTTCGACACCAAGGAAAACGCAAACGCCTACCTGCAAAGCAAGCTGTTCACCGCCGATGTGGTCGAAGGCCTCAAGCCGCTGCTGAGCGCCGCGCCCGACGTGCGCATCTATCAGGTCGCGTAGCCTGCAGCGTCTGGTGTCAGGTGACCGCCCGGTGGTCTGCGCTGGCATGGCGGTAGAGACATGATCATGCAGACCACGCGCATCGCCATCGTGGGCGGCGGTCTGGCGGGGCTGTATGCCGCGCGTCTGCTGGAGCAGCGCGGCATCCACGACTATGTACTGCTGGAAGCGCGGGATACCTGGGGCGGCCGGATTGCCTCCGCGTCCCTGACTTCTCGCAGCTTGCCATCGGTTCTTGACCGCTTCGATCTTGGGCCGACGTGGTTCTGGCCCGCCTGCCAGCCGCAGCTCGATCGCCTCATCCACAGCCTCGGTCTCGAACGCTTCGCGCAGCATGAGGGCGGAGACATGGTTGTCGAGTACGCGCCGAACCAGGCGCCTGCGCGCACGCGGGGCTATGTTTCCTCGCCGCCGTCCATGCGTCTGGTGGGCGGCATGGGTGCGTTGATCGACGCCGTGCTTCGGGGCCTGGAGCCGAAGAACCTCGTCATGGGCCAGTCCGTGCGGCGTCTGCGCTGTGATGGCCGCCATGTGGAGCTGGAGTCCGAGGATGCACAGGGACAGGTCAGGACCTACCGTGCAGAGCATGTGCTTCTCGCCGTTCCGCCGCGCCTCGTCGTGGCCACGATCGACTTCGCGCCGGCGCTGCCCGAGGTGGTGATGCGCACGTGGCGAGATACGGCAACCTGGATGGCAGCGCATGCCAAGTACGTCGCCATCTATGACGAACCGTTCTGGCGCGAGCAGGGATTGTCCGGCGAAGCGCGCAGTGCCAGGGGACCGCTGGGCGAGATCCATGATGCCTCGATGCCGGGCGGCAGCGCGGCGCTGTTCGGTTGCTTCGGTGTGCCCGCACGCGTGCGCCAAAGCTTGCTACCGACGAGGTGCTGCGCCCGCACTGCCGCACCTAACTAGCGCGGCTGTTCGACCAGGCGGCAACGCCCAGGGCTGATTTCATCAAGGACTGGGCAGCCGATCCTTGCACGGCGACCTGGCCGACCAGAGGGTCAGGATCATCTTCGACGCCGCGCCTGCGGTCACGGTGCCGGCGGGACTGTGGCGCAACCGGATCACAGGCATCGCCAGCGAACAGCCGCTGGGTTTCCGGCCAGGTCGGCGGATTAACAGTGGCTGCGACGGATGGCGTCGAGACCATTTGGGAGCAACGATCATGAAAGCCACCTACCGCGCCATGCAAGCGACCCGGCCTGGAATCCTCGAACTGGTGGAGCGCGAGACGCCTACGCCCGGCAACGGGGAAGTGCTGATCAAGGTCGAAGCCTGTGGTGTCTGCGGTGCCGATGCCGCCGACATCGAAAAAGCCCCGCCCCCTGCGCAGTCGCCGCGTGTGCCCGGCCATGAGGTGATCGGGCGCATCGTGGCGCTCGGCGCCAGTACGCCTTCGATCTGGAAGCTGGGCCAGCGCGTGGGCGTGGGCCGACTCGGTGGCCACTGCAACGCATGCGTCCAATGCCGCCAGGGCCGCTTCCAGCTTTGCCTGAACCAGCCGGTCGTGGGCAGCACCTGCGACGGCGGCTACGCCGAAATGATGCTGGCACGCAGCACGGGGTTGGTGGCGATTCCGGATGAACTGAGCTCGGAAGAAGCCGCGCCGATCCTGTGCGCCGGTGTCGCCACGTTCAATGCGCTGAAGAAATGCGGCGCGCAGGCGGGTGATCTCGTGGCCATCCTGGGCATTGGTGGGCTGGGGCACATGGCGCTGCAGTACGCGCGACACATGGGCTTCGAGGTTGTTGCCATCGGCCGCGGCCGCGACATCGCCGCGGATGCGCTGGCGCTGGGCGCGCACGTCTACATCGACAATCGCGGGGAAGATGCCGCCGCCAGGCTCAAGGCCGTGGGCGGCGCGCAGGCCATCGTGACCATGATCGATCACGCCGATACCGTATCGGCGCTGCTGGGCGGTCTGGCGCCCGAAGGGCGGCTGGTCGTGCTCAATCCGAGCAAGAGCCCGCTGCAGGTTTCCGCCGGTCTTTTGGTCGGCGGGCAGCGCGGCATCCTGGGATCGATCACCGGAACGCCCTATGACAACGAGAAGGCGCTGAACTTCAGCGTGCTGGTGAACGTGCGGCCGCGGATCGAGGTCATGCCGCTGGAGCAGGCGGACGAGGCATACCGGAAACTGAAGACGGGCAACGTCAAGTTCCGCATGGTGCTGATCGTGGATAATGCGAGCAACGCACATTAAAAACGACCCGCCGTAAACAGCCATCGTTCATGGCACAGGCTGGACCGAGGTTCCTGATCCATCGGACGGAACATCCGCCTGCATGCCACGCAGACGCGGCCCAGTCACACTCACACACTGGAATCAAGTGTCACATACCGATGCCGGCACGCTCGCCGCGGGGTCATCGTTGCCCCTTTACCCTCATGCGAAGAGCAATGTTGCGAGACTGACCATCGCGCAGGCGCTCGCCGGAGCGAATGCGACCGTGGTGTACGCCACGGGCGCAATCGTCGGAAGCAAGCTCGCACCCAGTCATGCACTGGCGACCCTGCCACTTTCAATCTTCGTAGTGGGGATGGCGGTCTGCTCTCTACCTGTCGGCGTCATCGCTCGACGGCACGGTCGCCGCGCTGCATTCATGGCGGGGACGGGATGCGGAGTGCTTGCCGGCTTGATTGCAGCCGTGGCGGTGGTGCTAAACGATTTCTGGCTATTTTGCGCCGCGACGTTCTTCGGCGGCGCCTATGCCGCCGTGGTGCTTTCCTTCCGCTTTGCGGCAGCAGATTGCGTGGCGCCGGAGCAGCGCCCGCGTGCGCTGTCCTTCGTCATGGCGGGCGGCGTCTTCGCCGGCGTGATCGGCCCGCAGCTCGTCACCTACACCATGTATTTGTGGATGCCGCACACGTTCGCCGTGACCTTCGTCGCGCAAGCGGCTGTGGCCGCATTGTCCGCGTTCATCCTGCTCGGCGTTCGCCTGCCGATGCCGACGGCGGCCGAGGTGGCAGGTGGCCGCCCGATCGGTGTCATTGTCCGGCACCCTCTGTTCATCTCTGCCGTTGTCTGCGGGGTCGTCTCATACCTGTTGATGAATTTCCTCATGACCGCTGCCCCACTGGCGATGCAGATGTGTGGACTGTCGCTGGCGTCGTCCAACCTCGGACTGCAGTGGCATGTCATCGCGATGTACGCACCGAGCTTCTTCACCGGACGGCTGATCACGCGCTTCGGTGCGCAGCGTGTGATTCTGGCAGGCTTGGCACTGCTCGCGAGCTCGGCAGCGGTCGGCCTCGCTGGTGTGGACGTAGCGCATTTCTGGCTCACGCTCATCCTGCTCGGCATTGGTTGGAACTTTGGCTTCGTGGGCGCATCGGCGCTCGTGCTGAAGTGCCATCGTCCCGAGGAAAGAACTCGTGTGCAGTCGCTCAATGACTTCATCGTGTTCGGTGCCATGGCCTTCGGCTCTTTTCTGTCGGGCGGCCTGCTGGCCACTTACGGATGGGACACGGTGCTGCGCCTGTCGCTCATCCCCCTTGTACTGGCCGTATTTGCGCTGGCTCGTTCGTTTGCCATCCTCAACCGCAGTACGCTCGGCTGATCCGCCAAGCTGCCGACGCAACGCTCCCGATGTGGAGCGCTGCCGGCGAGTGTCGAATCCCGGTCCAGGCTGCTTCAGCTTCCGGCCTTGGGCGATTCCGCCAGACCGGACTCGACCGCGTATACGGCGGCCTGCACGCGGCTGCTCAGGTTGAGCTTGCGCAGGATATGCTGGACATGAATCTTGACCGTGCTCTCGGCCACTTCCAGCGCGCGGGCGATCTCCTTGTTGCTCGCGCCCTTGGCCAGAA
>JAHCKU010000072.1 GCA_026125625.1 Burkholderiales bacterium
CTGTCGCAGCCGCCGGTAAACTGCCATCGCATCGGCGTGACGGCCGCATGCAATATGGCAGCGCATCAAACCTTGGTAGAGCTCCTCGGCAAGCTCGTCGGCGTCGATGCCGCGCTGGTAGAGTCTTGCTGCGGCGTCCAGCTGGGAGGCCATTTCCAGCTGGCGCGCTGTATCCGCAACATGGCGAACGAATTTGCCGCGAAGCCTGTCCCGGCAGGCGAATACCCACGGGGCCTCGCGTTCTTCAGGCATGAGCTGGCCAAGATAGAGCGCCGAGATTCGAATGTAGTCCGCTCCAGTGTCGACCATCCGCTCGAAAGCGAAAGCGTCCACCCAGACCTGCTGCCGGTCGAGGCTGATCGTGCCGTCTGCCACGGTAATCGCATCCGCGCTCCCGAGCAGCTTGCGCAAGCGCTGCAGCGCCGCCTTGCAGTCGATGTGCGCTGCGTCGCCTTCCTCATCCGGCCAGATTGCATCGAGCAGGGATTGCTCCGATACGGCCCTTCCGCCGAGGGCAACTAGAGCCTTCAGCAATGCGATCGGCTTTCGTGGGGTCTTGCGGTTGAAATTGAGCGGTTCCTCATCGATGACGATCTCGAACCTGCCAAGCGTATATACCTTGATCGGCCATGGCCAATCCTCATCCGCGTCTTCATCGGGCCGGAGATCGAACCGGCGCACTGTGCGCCGCAGGTAATCGGTGGCGATTGCCGCGCGGAATGCCTCGGCAAAGAGGATCCGATGCTGGCGAAAGGCCATGCGGCAGGGAAAAATATAGTCGTTCTCGCGCGCACGAGTCAGCGCCTTAGCGAGCCGATGATGAAAATCTTCGGCCTGCATCTTCAACGCCAGATAGGCTTCCGCCAGCAGCAGTTCCGTTTCGAATACCTCGAGATAGCTGCCGGTGATGAACACCCGCATTTCGCGGATCAGGGCAGTGGCCTCTGCGTGGTTTCCAGCCTCCAGCAGCGCATAGATCGTCGGCAGCGGGAACCAGACTTTCGACCACGCCATACCTACGTCCCTGGCGATATCCGAGGCACGTCGACCCTGCTCGATGGCTTCAGTTACCTCGCCGCGGGCAAGCGCAATCATGCAACGGATGTGATACACGTTGCCCCGATGGAACGACCAGTGGGATTGAGTCGAGCGGTCCAGCAGTGTTGCAAAACGGTCGGCCCGTGCCAGTTCGCCTCCTACCACCGACACGTATCCGCCCAGGTAGCATAGTGCCGCCAGGCCGGATTGAAGACCCTCATCGAGCATGAGCTTTTCTGTCCGCTCCAGGGCCTGCCGTGCGAGTCCGTGCTCTCCGCTGTATGCGTAGTAGCAAGCGAGGCGTGGAAACCATATCAGCCGCGCGACGATTGAAACCGAAGTCCGCTCGGCGAGCGACCCCAGCTGATGGACAGTTCGAGCGGCCAGCTTCAGGTCGTGACTAACCAGAGCTTGTGCGATCAGCACGTTTCCTGCGAAGAGCTTCGAGTCATCCGTCAGATCGCACTTCATCAAGGCCATCAATCGTTCTCGTGTTCGAACCAGTGCCGGATTGTGCGGCTGGCGCAGCAGAAGCGCGAGCATGAGGGTGCGTACTACTTGCAGCTCTGTTTCCGCGTCGGGAAATTCAGGATCGGAGTCAAGCAGCACGAGGGCCTGGTCGATCCATCGATCGAGCTGTGCCAATTCTATCCAGTCGATCCAGTGACTCTCGATGATTTCACACACGCATAGAATCTGCCCCAGCACGTTCGGCGTGGCTTCGAACTCCTGCATCACATCCAGCATCTCGTCGCGAGTCTCCTGAGGTGCTGATGCGAGCTTCGAGCGCCCGACCCAGTATCTCAACCACAAGGCGCGTTTTACTTCTGCAGCGGGAAGCCGTCCTGCGAATTCCTGCAGTGTTCTCCAGCGTCCGTGTGCAAGCAGGCCAGGAGCATGGGCAACGATCATTCCCACAGCTTCGTCCCACTCCTCGGCTTCGCAAAGCAACCCGATCGCAACTTCAGCGTCTGCTGGGTACTCTACGAGCCGGGCGGATTTCACCTTGATGGCTCTGAGAGATTTTGCATCGAGCGTTCGCTGGGCCGTGGCCTGGAGAAAGTGCCGGAACAGCGAATGGTACTGGTAGGCAGGTGGCTCACCCGGGCGCCGGTGCACGAACAGATGGCGTCGATATAAATCGTCCAGGATGTATTGCGCAGACGAATTTCCGCTGAGCGCTTCCGCCTGCACCTCGTTTACGCTGGGCAGCCAGGCGGTATTCATCAAGACATCCCGGACGTCTTCGCTCACCCGCTCGAACAGCTGTTCAGCGAAGTAGTCGAAGATCCGCTGATGGCCGTCCGAGGCGAAGCGTAGTAGCGCTTCGCTGTCCCTGGTCCGCTCGAGCATTAGGGTCAGACCGGCGGCCCAGCCTGCGGTGCGTGCGTGGATGAGGCTGACGAGCTCCTGGTCGCAGCACCCTTTGCGCGCTGCGATCGCCCGAGCTTCGTCCAAGGTGAGCTTGAGATCCTCCGAGTCGATGACGGATACGCTCTCGTTGGCGATCAAGCGGGCGTAGTGGGTAGGGGGATCGCGCCGACTGACGGCAATGAGGCTTTGCCCTTCGCGCACTTCGTCGACCGCGGCGGAAACGAGCTGGTGGAACAGATTTTCCGGATCGACTTCCTGGTAGTTGTCGAGCACCAGCGTCCCGCCTTCGGGCAGGCGAGCGAACAATTCACGAAAGAAGCGCCGCGAGAAGCCGGGTACGTCCCGCAGGTATTCAGGTGTCAAGGCGGGCAATGGGCGCTGCCGTCGGCGGGAAAAGGGGACGGCCGCCAATCCCAGGTAGTAGAAGAAGGTGGCGACGTCCGCATCGCCGGGATCGACCTGGTACCAGATGCCTTTGATACTGCGCACGTCGAGGTAGCTTGCGACCAGCGTGGTTTTGCCTGCACCAGGCGGCCCGACGACGCAGATACCTTGCCCTTCGCCTCGAGCCCTGTCGAGCAACGCGAACAACCGCTCACGGGGTACGGCGCGTGCCAACCGTGGCCGCGTGAGCTTGGCGAGCTGTGAGGTGCGCCGCGCCATCACCGTCCTCCCTGACGGCTCTCGATGACAAGTGGATTCTACATCCAACGGTATCCGAATGAATTGTCGATGGTTGTCACGGACGTGTTACATGAGCCTGTCGAAAGGGTTTGCAGCATGCACCACGTAATGCCTTGCCTTTCGCTTCCTCGCCGTCCATCGGCTACCATTGGTCCGCCCTCCGATCCTGCCGACCCATGACCGATGCCCAAGATCCTCGCCTTCGCGGGTAGCACCCGCACTCAATCCTGGAACAAGAAGTTGATCCGCGTCGGCGTCGAGTCGCTGCGGCGCGCGGGGGCGCAGGTCATGCTCGTCGATCTGCGCGACTATCCCATGCCGTTGTACGACGGTGATCTGGAAGCGGGCGAGGGTCTGCCGGAGCATGCACGTTCGTTGAAGCAGCGCATGATCGAGCACGATGGCTTCCTCATCGCCTGCCCCGAGTACAACAGCTCGATCACCGCTGTGCTCAAGAACACCATCGACTGGATATCACGGCCGCAGCCGAACGAGTCGCCGGCACCGGCTTTCCGCGGCAAGGTGGTATCGCTGCTGGCCGCTTCGCCGGGAAGTCTCGGCGGCGTGCGCGGCCTGCTCACGGTGCGCCAGATCCTCACCGGGCTCGGTACGATCGTGCTGCCCATACAGTTCGCCCTGGCGCGGGCGAGCGAAGCCTTCGACGAGAGCGGTGCGCTGCGCGATGCCGGCCAGCAGAAAGCGGTGGACAACGTGGTCGCCGAGCTGGTGAGCGTGCTGGGCAAATTGCGCGCGTAGGTGCGGGCGCCTTGCCACGGCGCTCCGGATTTCTCTGTATCTTCACGGTGCATGGCTCGAGAGGTATGCCCCACAATGAGGCATTCGCGTGCCATGGATGCATCACCGGCACCTCTTCCATGAAGACAAACGGCTGATACGCCAACGTGTTACAGTGATTCGTCGCATATGCACCGTGTTGGCACAGGGGATGCAAAGTGCATCTGCGATTCGAATCGACAAGAACGACTGCGCGCGGTAGTGCGCTTCGAGGATGTTTGCCGAGACCTGCTTCAACGAGATGTATGCGCCGGATGGAAGCGTCCGGCCACACTACCAGGCCATCGCGCAGTGGCTGACCGATACACCGCAGGATCGCGTGCAGCAGATGCGCCAGGCGGCGCAGATGCTGTTCCATCGGGTGGGCATCACCTTCGCGGTATACGGCGACGACAGCGGCGCCGAGCGGCTGATCCCGTTCGACATTCTTCCGCACATCATTCCCATTGCCGAATGGCGTGAGCTGCAGGCCGGGCTGAGGCAGCGCGTGCGTGCGCTCAACATGTTCCTGCATGACGTCTACCACGAGCGCGAGATCATCAAGGCGGGGCGCGTTCCGGAGGCCAAGATCATCGGCAATGCGCAATATCGCGCGCAGATGCAGGGCATCGGCCTGCCGGCTGGCGTATACGCACACATTGCAGGGGTCGATCTGGTGCGTGCGGGCCAGGGGGAGTACTACGTTCTGGAGGACAACCTGCGCACGCCCTCTGGCGTGTCCTACATGCTCGAGGACCGGAAGATGATGATGCGCCTGGTGCCCGAGCTGTTCGGGTGTCAGCAGATCGAACCGATCGAGCACTATCCGGACCTGCTGCTCGATATGCTGCGCAGCGTCGCCCCGCAGGGCGTGCACAATCCGACGGTGGTGCTGCTCACGCCAGGCCAGTACAACTCGGCCTATTTCGAGCATGCCTTCCTGGCCCAGCAGATGGGCATCGAGCTGGTCGAGGGCGCCGATCTGTTCGTCGAGGACGCCGTGGTCTACATGCGTACCACCGGTGGCCCGCAGCCGGTGGACGTGGTCTATCGCCGCATCGACGACGAATTCCTCGATCCGCTCGCATTCCGACCCGACTCGATGCTCGGTGTGCCCGGCCTGTTGCAGGCCTACCGCGCCGGCAGCGTGACCTTGGCAAATGCCATCGGTGCCGGCATCGCTGACGACAAATCGGTCTATCCCTACGTCCCGGACATGATCCGCTTCTATCTGGGCGAGGAGCCGATCATCGCCAACGTTCCGACCTATCTGCTCGAACGTGCAGACGATCTCGCCTACGTGCTGGCCCATCTGGACGAGCTGGTGGTGAAGGAGGCGCAAGGCTCGGGCGGCTATGGCATGCTCATCGGCCCCACCGCCAGCGCACGGGAGCGCGAGGCGTACCGCGAACGCATCCTGGAGGCACCGCACAAGTTCATCGCGCAGCCCACGCTGGCGCTGTCCACCTGTCCGACCTTCGTCGAGCAGGGCGTGGCGCCGCGACACATCGACCTGCGCCCGTTCGTGCTCTCGGGCAAGGATATCGTCATGGTGCCCGGTGGTCTCACGCGCGTCGCGCTCAAGGAAGGCTCGCTGGTGGTCAATTCGTCGCAGGGCGGCGGGACCAAGGACACGTGGGTGGTGGGATGAGCGCGGTCGGGGATGGTGTGAGGCCGGCATGCTGAGCCGTACCGCCAATCACCTGTACTGGATGGCACGTTACGTGGAGCGCGCCGAGAACACCGCGCGCATCCTCGAAGTCACCTACCGCATGTCACTCATGCCGCAAGCACCGGAGCTGGTGACACAGGAGTGGTTCGCGCCGCTCAACATCACCGGCACGCTGTTCCCATTCACCGGCCGCTACAGTGAAGTGGGCGCACGCGAGGTGCTGCGCTACATGGTGCTCGACCAGGATAATCCCTCCAGCATCTACTCGTGCGCGAAGGCCGCACGCGAAAACGCACGCGCGGTGCGCGGCAGCATCACCTCCGAGATGTGGGAGGTGCTCAACTCCACCTGGCTCGAGCTGCAGCGCATGAACGAGGCGCGAGTCGACTCCGCAGGCATCGTGCAGTTCTTCGACTGGGTCAAGGAGCGCTCGCACCTGTTCCGTGGCGCCACTTCCGGCACCGCGTTGCGTGACCAGGCCATCCAGTTCAACCGTCTCGGGACCTTTCTCGAGCGGGCCGACAACACTGCACGCATTCTCGACGTCAAATATCACGTCCTGCTGCCCAAGGTGGAGGATGTCGGCGGTGCCGTGGACTACTACCAGTGGGCGGCAGTGCTGCAGTCGGTGTCGGGCTTCGAGTCCTACCGCAAAGTCTATCGCGACGTGATCACGCCCTTGCGGGTGGCCGAGCTGATGATCCTGCGCGAAGACATGCCGCGCTCGCTGCATGCCTGCATGGCCGAGGCGTACAACATCCTGCGCGGGATCGCGACGTCGCAGTCCGCGGAGGCGGTGCGGCTGGCCGGCGAACTGCATGCCGGGCTGCACTTCAACCGCATCGAGACCATCTTCAGTGCAGGCCTGCACGAGTACTTGACCGATTTCCTGACCCGCACCAGCACGTTGGGGAGCGAGATCAACCGCGGCTTCTTCACCGTGTGATGAATGGGGGTTGGTCCTTGAGGACCAGGGAAGGCGGACCGCGTAGCGGCTCGACACTCCCTAGGTGCTGGCGCTCAGTTTCCCCGACCTCCATTCCCAGCCCTGAGTTCCGTCACTGCTATCATGCCTGCCTCACCTCGCCGACACCCGACACACACCTATAACAATGACGTACTGCATTGCTTTGCGCCTGGACTCCGGCATCCTGTTCGCATCCGATTCCCGCACCAATGCGGGCGTGGATCATGTCGCCACCTTCGGCAAGATGAAGGTATTCGAGCACCCCAACGAGCGCGTGATGGTGGTGCTGTCCTCGGGCAACCTCTCCATCACGCAGAGCGTGATCAATATCCTGGAGCAGCATCGGCATGCGGATCAGGGGGGGCCGACCATCTGGAGCGTGAGCAGCATGTACGACGTCGCCTGCCTGGTCGGCGAGGCGCTGCGCGAAGTGCAACGCCGCGATGGTCCGCACCTGGCGGCGGGGAACATCGACGCCAGCGCCAGCCTGCTGGTGGGCGGGCAGATCAAGGGAGAGGATCCGCGCCTGTTCAACATCTACCCGCAGGGCAACTTCATCGAAGCCAGCGCCGATACCTTGTACTTCCAGCTGGGGGAGGGCAAGTACGGCAAGCCGGTGCTCGATCGGGTCATCACCACTGCCACCAATCCCGTGGATGCGATCAAATGCGTGCTGGTGTCGTTCGATTCGACCATCCGCAGCAACATTTCGGTCGGACTGCCGATCGACGTGATGTGGTATCCGCGCGACTCGTTGCGTGCCGGCGTGCACAAGCGCATCGTCGAGGGCGATGCCTACTTCAGCATGCTGCGCCAGGCCTGGGGCACGGGCCTGCGCCGGGTGTTCGGCGAACTGGGCAACCCCGACTGGATGTCCTAGCGGCGCACCCCGCGTTCCTGCGCACCGGCGAGGGGGCGCGTTCGACTAGCCGCCACACATGACCATTCAAGTCGCGCTTCATCATCACACCAGCTACCGTTTCGATCGCCCGGTGACTGTGTCGCCGCACGAGATCCGGCTGCGGCCCGCCGCGCACTGCCGCACGCCGATCCTGAGCTATTCGCTCAAGGTCAAGCCGGCCGAGCATTTCGTCAACTGGCAGCAGGATGCCTACGGTAACTTCATCGCGCGCTACGTCTTCCCGGAACGTACGCGCGAGCTGTCGATCGAAGTGGATCTGACCGCCGACATGACGGTCATCAATCCGTTCGACTTCTTCGTCGACGAGCAGTCCGAACGCTATCCGTTCGACTACGGCGACCGGCAGGCGTTGGAACTGGCGCCGTTTCGCCAGGCCGACCCCGCGGGGCCGCTGCTGAGCGCCTGGCTCGAGCGCTTTCGTCGCGAGCGCCTGCAGCCCGACATGCTCACCGTCGACCTGCTGGTGGCGTTGAACCAGCAGGTGCAGCGCGACGTGCGCTACATCGTGCGCATGGAGCCGGGAGTCTACGACGCGGAGGAACTCCTGCGGCTGGGTCAGGGTTCGTGCCGCGACAGCGGCTGGCTGCTGGTGCAGGCCTTGCGCCACCTGGGCTTTGCCGCCCGCTTCGTGTCGGGCTATCTCATCCAGCTCGAGCCGGACGTCAAGGCGCTCGACGGTCCGCAAGGCGCGCAGGCCGATTTCACCGACCTGCATGCCTGGGCCGAAGCCTTCGTGCCCGGTGCAGGCTGGGTCGGGCTGGACGCCACCTCCGGCTTGCTCGCCGGCGAAGGGCATATCCCCCTGGCATGCACGGCGCTGCCCGCCAGCGCTGCACCGGTGTACGGCTTCACCGACATGTGCGAAGTGCACTTCGACTTCAGCATGCGCGTGCAGCGCATTCACGAGGATGCGCGCGTCACCAAGCCCTACACCCCGGTGCAGTGGGCCGCCATCGATCGTCTCGGGCAGGATGTGGAAAAGCAGCTGGCGGCCGGCGACGTGCGCCTGACCATGGGTGGCGAGCCGACCTTCGTCTCGGTGGACGACATGGATGGCGCAGAGTGGAACTTCACCGCGCAGGGCGAGCGCAAACGCGAGCTGGCTGGCGCGCTGCTGCGCCGCCTGCAGCGACGCTTCGCGCCGGGCGGGCTGCTGCACATCGGCCAGGGCAAATGGTATCCGGGCGAGCCGCTGCCGCGCTGGGCGCTGACCTGCGTGTGGCGCAGCGACGGCAGGCCGTTGTGGCGCAATCCGGCACTGCTGGCCGATGACACTGAAGAAGGGCGCATGCAGCCCTCCGGCGCGCTCGGATTCGTGCGTGTGCTCGCCAGCAAGCTCGGTCTGCATCGCGACTACATCATTCCGGCCTACGAGGACGTGTGGGACCTCCTGCGCAAGGAGCAGGATCTGCCGGTCAACATCGATCCGCTGCAGCTGGATCTCTCCAGCCCTGCCGAACGCATGCGGCTGACGCGCCTGCTGCGCGGGGACATGCGCGATCCCGCCGGCTTCGTCCTGCCGCTCGAGCCGGTGTCGTCCTCCGATGGCGGCGCAATTCGCTGGATCAGCAGCCGCTGGCCGTTGCGCCGCGAGCATCTGTATCTGATTGCAGGTGATTCGCCGCTGGGGTTGCGTCTGCCGCTGGATTCGCTGCCGTGGGTGGCCCCGGAAGACGAGGATGAAACGCCTGCGCCCGACCCGTTCGCGCCGCGTGATGTGCTCGCCGAAACGCATGAAGAGCGCACCGCCGCCGATGTGCTGCCGACACCGGATACGCCTGCCCTCGAGAGCGGGCGCTCTGCGCGCAAGATCGTGCGCACCGCGCTATGCCTCGAGGTGCGCCGTGGACATCTCCACGTCTTCCTGCCCCCATTGAAGACGGCGGAGAGCTTCGTCGCGCTGATGGCAGTGATCGAGTCGAGTGCGCGCGAAAGCGGCGTGAAGATCGTGCTGGAAGGATATCTGCCGCCGGAGGACGCACGCCTGCGCAAGTTTGCCGTCACCCCCGACCCGGGTGTCATCGAAGTCAACATCCAGCCGGCGCGCGACTGGGTAGAGCTGACGGCCAACACGCGCGCCTTGTACGAGGAGGCGCGGCAAACCCGACTGGGCACCGAGAAGTTCATGCTGGATGGCCGGCATACCGGTACCGGCGGCGGCAACCACGTCACGGTGGGCGGACCGAGTGCCGCCGACAGCCCGCTGTTGCGCCGCCCCGATCTGCTGCGCAGCCTGATCACCTACTGGCAGAATCATCCGGCCCTGTCTTATCTGTTCTCCGGACTGTTCATCGGTCCCACCAGCCAGGCTCCGCGCGTGGACGAGGCGCGCAACGACGCCCTGTACGAGCTGGAGATCGCCTTCCAGGAGATGGAGCGTCTGCATCGATCGGGGGAGGAGAGTCTCACGCCCTGGCTGGTGGACCGGTTACTGCGCAACCTGCTGGTGGACGTGACCGGCAACACGCATCGTGCGGAGTTCTCCATCGACAAGCTGTACTCGCCCGATTCCGCCACCGGCCGGCTGGGCCTGCTCGAGTTCCGCGCTTTCGAGATGCCGCCGCACTGGCAGATGAGCATGGTGCAGATGCTGCTGCTGCGCGCCTTGATCGCCCGCTTCTGGAGGCGGCCGTATCGCACCCGCCTGATTCACTGGGGCACCAGCCTGCACGATCGTTTCATGCTGCCGCACTTCATTGCCGAAGACATGCATGACGTGGTGCTGGATCTGCAGCGTGACGGTTACGCCTTCGGGTTCGAATGGTTTGCGCCGTTCCTCGAATTCCGCTTCCCGCGCTATGGAACAGTGAGCTATCAGGGCATGCGGCTGGAGCTGCGGCAGGCGCTGGAGCCATGGCACGTCCTAGGCGAAGAAGTGCAGGCCGGGGCCATGGCGCGCTATGTCGATTCATCGGTCGAGCGCCTGCAGGTCAAAGTGGAGGGCATGATCCATGCACGCTACGCGGTGACCTGCAACGGCCGTCCATTGCCGCTGACGGCAACCGGCCGGCACGGTGAATTCGTCGC